>DASUFG010000288.1:0-4292 GCA_036274715.1 Agriterribacter sp. | reverse complement strand
TGAACCCCATTTTTTTTGCATTCAGCGCCGCGTCCGCAAAATCTTTTGGAGTGGGTAAGGTTCTCTGGTATAGTGCGGTGTCGCAATACACCCGGATTTTATCCCTGAACTTGCCGCCCAGTAATTGGTAAACCGGTAAGTTCAATGCCTTACCTGCCACATCCCACAATGCCGTTTCAATGGCAGAGAGCACTGCCACATACATGCCGGACTGCGCGCCCTGGAAAAAGCCTGATTTGCGGATGTCTTCAAAAAGCCGGTGTACATTTAAAGGATTTTTGCCTTTGAGCCGGGCTTCAAAATTCTTTACGAGGTAATAGGTGCCGGGTATGGCGTCTACACCTTCCCCACATCCCCAGATGCCCTGGTTGGTGTATATTTTTACAAAAAGACTGCCTCTTAAATAACCACATTTTATTTCAGTGATCTTCAAATCAGATGGCGGTGATATTTTGGGTGTTCTGTTAATAGCGGTTGCATAGCCGGCACCAAAGGTTTGCAAAGAAGCCAGCGGGGCCAGGGCTGCCGCCATTGAAGCTTTTGTAAGGAATGATCTGCGTGAAGTTTGATTTGCCATTGTAAATAGTTGAAGCGTGATTAATATTACCAGGTGCGGTTCTTCAAAAACTCCTGCACCTGTTCTTTGGGTACGGGCAGTTCATTGATGTGGTCGTTAAGCCATTTGGAGAAATCCTTTTCAATTTCATCACTCCATCGGGCATCTATCTGCCCCGCTGTATACTTGCCTTCTCTCAAACGCAAATGGCCAAACATATCCCTCAGCCGTACAATTTCGGAGGTAGTAACCACTTTTTCGGCCAAATGCGGGGGAATAAAAACGACTACACCCGATTTTCCCAAGACTATATCTCCGGGCATTACGGTAACCCTGCGTATCCGGGTGGGTTGATTGATGCCAATGATCATCGTATTTAAATCACCCGGCGGGTTGTGGTAAGAAGGATCGTAGCTGGTATAAAAAGAAGTAAAGCCGCCGATTTCCTTCAACCCTTCCACGTCTCTTAATGCTCCATCGTACACAATGCCATTACCGGTTTTTGCATAAATCGCATTGCCAACATTGTCGCCGATGGTGGGCCCGTTTTTATGAGCGCCAAATTGATCGGCTACATATACATCACCTTTAACCAGCAAATCTACTGCCCAGGTGTTTTGTCCTCTCTTCCCGGCCTTTTTCCCCCTTGCGTCTATAGCGCCCCATACATCGGGCCGGGCGGGCATGAACGAAGCCGTTACAGCACGTCCCACTAAAACGCTATCCGGGTTAATCTGTACCCAATCCTCTGCCACCTGGTAGCCATAGCCTTCGTTTTTCATTACAGCCCATGCTTCTTCCACGCTCACCGATTTCATTCGCTGAATGATATTGTCGGGTACTTTGGGTCGACCATCAGCAAAACGCTCGCCTTTCCACTCGGCGGTTAAAAAAATAAGTTCTTCTTTTGATATTTGCTGCGCGTTTAATGGTTGCACAAAGGCAAGTGCCAGGATGATGAACAGTGCAGGTTTGAGACTTGACATGGTATGATGATTTTTTTTTGACCTGGATAATTTGTTTTTATTTACGCATGTGTTTCCACATGTGTATGTGGTGTGGCTGCCTTGTCGTCTTTGGGCGGCCGGTTATGCCACCAGCTCGCCAATGCAGAGCCTGTGATGTTCATCATGGGTCCAAAAATCGCAGAAGCTAATCCAACGGTCGCAATCTTCCCCATCTCCTTGGCAATGCCGGAAGCAAGCCCAGCATTTTGCATACCTACTTCGAGCGCTACTGTGCGACAATCCCGTTCACTCATCTTAAATAACCGTGCGAACCAGAAACCAAGGAAATAACCAAAGCAGTTATGCACTAAGCCCAATAGTATTAATAACGGGCCTATCGTTAGCAAACTGTCTCTGCCGGCTGCTGTAATGATAGTAATGATAAAAGCAATGCCGGCCATTGAAACCAATGGCATGGCTGTATCCAGCCATTTCGATTTGCCGCTTAATAGTTTGTTGAAGAGCAACCCACCTCCAATAGGAATGATCACCATCTTAATGATATCCCACATCATTTTAAATACATCTATTTCCACCAGCGCCCCACCCAATAGTTTCATCAGTACGGGCGTAACAAATGGTGCAAGCAGTGTGGTAACCGCGGTAATGGTAACCGACAATGCCAGGTTGGCTTTTGCCAGGTACGACATTACATTGGAAGCGAGCCCGCTGGGTGAGCATCCAATTAAAATAATTCCCGCTGCTATTTCTGGGGGGAAATGAGAAACGGTAGCGAGAATGAATCCTATTATTGGCATAATGGTAAATTGGCTTACAATACCAATCACCACGCCTTTGGGTGTTTTAACCACATTGGCAAAATCTGTTATGCTCATGGCTGTTCCCATGCCAAACATAATGATTTGTATCAGCGGGGTGATTAACCCGCTGAGTGTATAGCCGCCCCATGCTGTAAAATAATTGGGTTTATACAATGCAAGTGATACCACTGCAAAAATGATTACCGTAAAAGAAAGTCCCTTCAGTACTTTATTACCCCTGAATGCAATGGCAAGACTCAAAAAAAACAGCATCAGCAACCAACCACCCCAATCATGCATTTTTTGAACCGTTATAATAATATAGATCAATAAAAAAATAGCGGCTGCTGCATAAAAATAATTGTACAGCGGTTTCCTGGAAGATGTCATGATAGATTTTTTTAATAACCTGGCGAATTGCAAATACAGGAAAGTCTGTGGTAATGCTTCCCTGTATTTGCGAATAAAACGCCTGCTGCTTAACTGAATATCCTGTCGTGCGAATTTTTATTATCCCATTGAGGAGTAGGTGCAAAATAGCTTTTATCAGAAGCATGCAAATGCTGCTTCACCACTTCATCATTTAGTTCAATGCCCAGCCCTGGTGCTGTAAGCGGAAGATTGGCAAAACCCTTGGTGATTAATTTTCTTCCATCAGTCGTCTTCACCAGGCTTTCCCACCATGGCAAATCAATGGAGTGATGTTCAAGTGCCAAAAAGTTTTGTGTAGCTGCCGCGCAATGCACATTTGCCATAAACGACACCGGCGTGCCTGCCTGGTGCATGGCCATAGCTATTCCATGTTCTTCGGCATAGTCGCC
The DNA here is from genome assembly GCA_036274715.1 of Agriterribacter sp. Lineage (GTDB taxonomy): Bacteria > Bacteroidota > Bacteroidia > Chitinophagales > Chitinophagaceae > Agriterribacter. The sequence continues at coordinate 1,147 of DASUFG010000288.1, read as the reverse complement.
TATTCTTTTTGTTTCCAGTAAACCGCCTGACGAAGCAAGATCGGGGTGAATAATATCAACTGCATGAATATCAATAAGCGGTTTAAAGTTTTTCAACAGGTAAATGTCTTCACCGGTAAGTAATGGTGTTTCCAGGGCATCCGACATCATTTTCCATTGATCGGTGAGTTCCCACGAAACAATATCTTCCAGCCATGCCAATCGGTACTTTTCAACTGCCTTGCCCAGCCGTATGCCATTATTAAAATCAAAATGTCCGTAGTGGTCGGTAGAAAGTGGAATTCCATACCCTAACATGCCCCTTACATTGTCTACCAAACCAGCCAATACGTCAAGCCCTTTGTCGGTGATTTGTATTTGGGTAAAGGGATGGGCAGTATTGCCATACGACATGTAATTACTTCCGTCGCCCCACTGCGCTAAATTGCCCTGTTTATTTTGCCAGAATTTGTCATTGACCAGGGTGTCCGGAATGCCCTTCAATTCTCCAATGCCCAGGTCCATTTTCAACCAGGTATATCCCTGGTCGTTGATGCGGTAGTTCATTAATTTCTTTTGTTCTTCCGGCGACGATGCTTCCGGGGTATCGGCATACAACCTGATGCTATCGCGGTACCTGCCTCCAAGCAATTGCCAGGCAGGTACGTTATACGCTTTACCACAAATATCCCACAGCGCCATTTCTACGCCGCACACACCACCGGCCTGCCGGCTTTGTCCACCGAATTGTTTAATCGACTTAAAAATCTGTTCCACGTTGCATGGGTTCTGTCCGATTAAACGGCTTTTCAGTATCAGCGCATACCGTTCGTCGGCTCCATCTCTTACTTCACCTAATCCATAAATACCCTGGTTGGTGTCAATACGGATAATGGCGGTGCGGCCTAAAACCGTGGTCACACAATACCGCAGGTCCGTTATTTTTAAATCCGACGGCGCAGAAAATCGGTTCACTTTTTGAGTGCTTTGGGCTATTAAATCTTCAATCGGAGACAACATAGATGCAGCGCCCAGGGCTATGCCACCAAAGGTGGATTTTTTTAAAAAGGAACGGCGGCCATTTTGCGGGCTGCCTGTTTGTGTATTGTCGGTTTCTTCGTTAGTTGCCGGTTCTTTTAAACCGAACTTCTTCATGATTTTTTGTGAT
>DASUFG010000287.1:0-9824 GCA_036274715.1 Agriterribacter sp. | reverse complement strand
TGCGTGCCCTGCAACCACTGCAAAAGCTGCGGTAAATCTGATTAAATCAAGCCAGTAAAAATGCTTACCTTTTTGCACCATTTTTTAAACTTTTTGAGCATCACACTACAAACTGTTTTAGTAAACAAATAGCTAAAATTTGCGAACAAAAGTAGACCAATACATTGATAATCCTTGGTTGACATTTGTTCACAAATTACTAACAGGCAGGTATCGCCGCAGGTTGGTATTTAATTAAAGAGGCAGAGGTTGGGCGCTATCGCAAAGGAACATCCGCAGCGCATATTTTAGACGCCGCAACTTCTACTATGCTTTGGAAAGGGAAGGCAAAGAGCTTTGCCGCTGAAAAGAAATAAAAAGTTGATAAACCGGTACAGGCAGAGGCAAAAGTGTTATTTGAAAAATTCATGGTGTCTCGTTTACTACAGTTCGCTGCATCCTTCTTGAAAGCCAACTCTAATTACATTAAACCTTTCTTATTTTTGTGCCGGTATGTTTATTAACTGTACAGAGAAGGAAAGATTTGTATTCAGAAAAATAGCCCATGCTGCCGCGGCATTGAATATGGATTGCTATATTATCGGGGGCTTTGTGCGCGATAAAATTATTGGGCGGAAAACCAAGGATGCAGATATTGTTTGTGTAGGAGATGGTATAGAACTGGCGCATAAAACAGCGCAGCAATTCTCACCACAACCCAGAGTTTCTTTTTTTAAAAATTTTGGTACGGCTCATATCCGGCTTGGAGATTTTGATATCGAATTTGTTGGGGCTCGCCGCGAAAGTTACCGGTACCATTCCCGCAACCCCGAGGTGGTACCCGGCACGCTGCACGATGATCAAAACAGGAGGGATTTTACGATCAACGCGTTGGCTATAAGTTTAAATGAAGGCGACTACGGTAGTTTGATTGACCCTTTTAATGGTGCAGAAGATATTTCCCTTCAGGTAATTAAAACACCGCTTGATCCGGATCAAACCTTTAGCGACGATCCTTTGCGAATGATGCGCGCCATACGGTTTGCCTGCCAGTTACAATTTACCATTGCCGATAATACCTGGCAGGGCATCAAAAACAATATACAACGGATTCATATTATTTCCCAGGAGCGGATAACAGAGGAGTTGAATAAAATATTGGGGAGTAAGAAACCTTCGGTTGGGTTAGACCTGCTTTATAAAGCTGGATTGATGCACCTTATTTTTCCCCAGATGGTTGATCTTGCAGGTGCTGAGTACAAAGACGGAATGGGGCATAAAGATAATTTTTATCATACCCTGCAGGTAGTAGACAATATCGCTTTACACACAGATGATTTATGGTTGCGCTGGGCCGCTGTGCTGCATGATATTGGCAAACCCGCCACCAAAAAATTTGAGGAAGGACATGGATGGACTTTTCATGGTCACGAAGTGGTAGGTGCAAGAATGGTATCGAAAATTTTTACTAAGTTGCGGCTTCCGCAAGATAACAAAATGCGTTTTGTAAAAAAGATGGTGGAGCTGCATTTAAGGCCCATTAGTCTTACGAAAGAAAATATTACTGATTCTGCAATACGGAGGTTGCTGTTTGATGCAGGTGATGATATTGAAAGTTTGATGATGTTATGCGAAGCAGACATCACTTCAAAAAATAAATTTAAGGTAAAGCGGTATCTCGATAATTTTGAAATGGTAAGGCAGCGCTTGCACGAGGTGGAAGAAAAAGACAGGATACGGAACTGGCAACCCCCCATTACCGGTGAAATGATAATGGATATATTTGGCATAGCACCCTGCAGAAAAGTGGGAGAAATAAAAAGCGCGATAAAAGACGCCATACTGGATGGGGAAATTGAAAACAATTATGATGCGGCATATGATTACATGATGAAGCAGGCAAAAGCAATGAACCTGCAGCCGGTAAAGTAAAAGGTGCAAGCCAGTTGGTTCTGTTTATTAATCAGGTAATTATAGTACTTTTAACAAATTTTAGCGACATTCAATATCTAAAAAATACACATGGCTATTTTAAAATTCAGGGCATATTTTGAAGAGGATGACAGCATTTACCGGGATTTTGCAGTCAAGCACACGCAATCTTTTGCAGATGTACATCATATTATTTTAAAGAGTTTTGAGTTTGATAGTAAGCACCAGGCTACTTTTTACCGCAGCAATGACAAATGGCAGCGCGGCCGGGAAATAAGCATTGAAAAATATGATAAGCCCTATAAAGTAGAACCCCTTATTATGTCGGAAACCACGATCGGTTCTGAAATAAAAAACCCTAATGAGAAGTTTATTTATGTGTATGATTTTACCCGTAACTGGACTTTTTTAATCGAATTAATCGGTGTGTCGAAAGATGAAAATCCTAAATTAGAATATCCAGCTATTATCCGCAGCGAAGGCATAGCTCCCAGCCAGTATGGAACCAAGAGTATCCTGGGTAACCGTTTTGTAGATGTGGAAGAGAAATACGACCTCACAAAGGGAGTGGAGGGTTTTAGCGAAGAAGGTGGCGACAAAGATGCCGAAGCCGATGATGAAGATGAAAGCACTGAACAAACTGAAGATGAAGAACAATAGCTGGTAATGCATGATATTTGCATGCTTGCCTTCCATTTACATGCCCCATAAAACATGCATAGTTATAGTTGGTGCCACAGCAACTGGCAAAACAAATCTTTCCCTGCAATTAGCAGAATACTTTCATACGGATATCATCTCGGCTGATTCGCGGCAATGTTATAAAGAATTGACGATTGGCGTTGCCAAACCAGGCGCCGCCGATCTGCAGAAGATCAGGCATTATTTTATCAATTCCCACTCCATACACGAAGAAGTAAATGCGGGTACGTTCGAATCGTATGCTTTGAATGCTGCGAACGAAATTTTTGAAAACCATGATACCGCTGTCATGGTCGGTGGCACAGGATTGTATGTTAAAGCTTTTTGTTCGGGAATGGATGCCATGCCGGTGGTTAACGAGGCTATACGAAAAGACGTAAGGATGCGGTATCAGGCGCAGGGCATATCCTGGCTGGAAGAAATGATAAAGGAACACGATCCCCTGTTTTATAGCAAAGGGGAGATGCAAAATCCTCAAAGAATGATGAGAGCGCTGGAAGTAAAGCTATCGTCGGGGAAGTCAATCCTGGAAATGCATTCTGTGCCACAGAAGCAGCGTGATTTTTCTATTGTTAAGATCGGCGCCGAACTGGAAAGAGCAGTGATCTACCATAATATTAATAAAAGAGTAGATCAAATGATGGCGCAGGGATTGCTGGAGGAAGCTGAAAACGTTTTTCCTTTTCGTCATCTCAATGCATTGCAAACAGTGGGGTATGCCGAACTTTTCGATTATATAAATGGGGTTACCACATTAGAGCAAGCCGTTGAGCATATAAAAAGGAATACCCGCCGCTACGCCAAACGGCAGTTGACATGGTTTAAAAGAGACGAAACGGTACATTGGTTTAATCCTTTCGATTTGAATGGGATCATCGAATTCGTAAATGAAACCGTCGTAAACAATAACGCGGGTTAGGGGCTATCTTATCTCTATCAATGCAAAAAGCAATACTGTCCTTATCTTTGCCCGCTAAAATGCTACCATGTCGGATGTAATTGTCAATGTAAAGCAGTTTTTTGAACAATGGGCGAAAGAAGCGCCCGTGGAAATAGTTACACTAAAACAGGCAGGAAGCAACAGGCAGTATTTCCGGGTAGTATCGGGTGCGGGCTCGTATATTATTACCAGCAACCCCGGTAATGTGGCGGAGAATAATGCATTTATTGAATTCGCTAAACATTTTTACGCTAAACAACTGGCCGTGCCTGAAATTATCTACACCAACAGGGACAAAACAATGTACCTGCAAACTGATTTTGGTGATGTTTCACTTTTTGATGTAATTAAAGCGGAGGGGTATAGTGCGCGGGTGAAAGAACTATACCGAAAAACATTTGCACAGTTGGCAAAGTTACAGGTGCGGGGTGGTGAAGGTGTGGATTACAACAACTGCATCGCTACAAAATCTTTCGATAAACAGGCTATTTATTCCGACCTGTTGTATTTTCTGTATTATTTTATCAGGGCACTCGATCTGCCCTATGATAAAAATTTATTGCTGAATGATTTTGAATTGCTAAGCAGCTACCTCATGCAGGAGGAAGCAAAGTATTTTATGCACCGCGACTGCCAGAGCCGCAACGTGATGGTTAAGGACAACGAGGTGTATTTTATCGATTTCCAGGGTGGTATGCAGGGTGCTTTGCAGTACGACGTAGCTTCCATGCTGTGGCAGGCAAGGGCAGCCTTACCGCACGAATGGAAAGAAGAGCTCGTGTCTTACTATTTTGAAACCGTAAATGAATTGCTGAACCACAGGCTCAATAAAACTGATTTTTTAGACAGCTATGATGGATTTGTACTCATACGTATGTTGCAAACGCTTGGCACCTATGGATTCAGGGGTTTGTTTGAAAGGAAGCAACCTTTTATTTCCAGCATTCCATATGCGTTAAAGCAATTACGCTGGTTTTTAGGCAATAAAAAAATACCCATTCGCCTGCCCGAATTACAAAGGGTGTTATGGAATATTGTTGACGATGAAATAATTGCCAGGTATGAAACGATTAAAGCCGGTCCGGATTCTTCTTTGGTGGTGCATATCAACAGTTTTTCTTATCGTAATGGTATACCCGAAACAGGGGGCGATAACGGTGGAGGCTTTGTGTTTGACTGCAGGGGCATTTATAACCCGGGACGTTTTGAAGCGTATAAAAGGCTTACCGGCCGAGACAAAGAGGTGCAGGAGTTTTTGCAGCACAAAAGTGAAATGCCGTCTTTTTTACAATATGTATATGGCGTAGTGGATATTTCCGTTAGCGATTATATCAAACGTGATTTCACCAGCCTTGTGGTGAATTTTGGCTGTACGGGTGGACAACACCGCAGCGTGTATGCTGCCGATCACCTGGCAAAGCACCTGGAAGAGAAGTTTGGTGTAAAGGTAATGCTGCATCACCTGGTGCAGGACGAAAAGAATTGGCAGAATTGATCAGGTTAAGAAGTAACCTCGTTTTATGCTGAATTTAAAAATGTCTTCATTTATTAAAAATGAGCAATACAGGCAAAGCTTTAATTGATAAAGAAAAACGTGTAAATAAGGCAATGATCTTTGCAGCCGGTTTGGGCACCCGGCTGAAACCATGGACAGATCATCATCCTAAAGCGCTGGCTTTGGTAAATGGGAAACCATTATTGCAAAGAAACATCGAATACCTTAAAAGTTTTGGCGTTACGGATATCATCATTAATGTTCACCATTTTGCTAAACAAATTGTTGAATTTTTAGCTGTCAATAATCACTTTAATTGTAATATTTCCATTTCGCATGAGGAGGAAGAACCCCTCGAAACCGGTGGTGGTTTGAAGAAGGCGGGATGGTTTTTACAGAGCAGTGATCCATTCCTGGTTATTAATGCCGACATACTCACCAATTTGAATATCAACGCCATGCTGCAATTTCATCTTCAGCATAAGCCTTTAATAACGCTTGCAGTAACCAACAGGAAAGCCTCTCGTGCTTTTTTGTTTAATGATAAAGGACGGCTCTCGGGATGGCGTGATAACAGGTCGGGTGTCGAAAAAATATCTATTCCGGCAACCCATACTGCAGCCAGGGCATTCAGTGGAATCCATATGATTGATCCTGCTGTATTTTCACTGATTACCGAGAGCGGGAAGTTTTCTTTAGTAGATTTATATCTTCGTTTAGCAGTGCGGGAAACTATTATGTGCTACGATCACTCAGGCGATATACTGATTGACGTAGGTAAACCCGAGGCCATTGAACAGGCAGAGCAATATTTTTATTAGCTTTCAGCCATCGGTGTGTTAGCTGATGGCCGACATCAAAACCCGGTACCTCATACCTCCTCTATGCATCCTTCTTTCAAACATACCATTGACAAACAAACATTGTGGCTTTGTGCCGATCGTTGTATTTTCTGGGAGGAGCAGCAAGCGCTTATTCTCGCGGATCTTCACCTGGGGAAAACAGGACATTTCCGTAAATCGGGGATAGCTGTGCCACAAACGGTTTTCAAGGAAGATATGCAACGCCTGGTGAATCTTATCCAGTTCCATAAGCCGAAGCAATTGATTATCGTTGGGGATATGTTTCATAGCGAATCCAATAAGGAACTGGGATTATTCAGCAGGTGGCGAAATAATTTCGCTGCGCTGGAGATTCATTTAATAAAAGGCAATCACGATATTCTGGATGAACAATGGTATACCGAGGCAGGTATCTGTTTGTATAAGGATGAATTGGAAATGGAGGACTTTGTTTTTCGGCACGACTATAGCGGTGTTTCGCCTCTTGATGCCACAAGTAAATACTTTTTTTCCGGGCACATTCATCCCGGTGTTCATATTAGGGGGATAGCGAAACAGGCACTTACATTGCCCTGCTTTCATTTTGGTGAGCTTTATTGTACATTACCTGCATTCAGTCGGTTTACCGGTGTAGCGCTTATCCGGCAAGAACGCGCAGATCGAGTTTTTGCCATAGTAAATGACAAGGTAATCAGTATTGACGCTTAAGCGTCCCGAATTATTTATTTGGCATGCGCAGGTGCTTTTGATAGCGCAAAAATAAAGCCGGTTAGTGACAACCGGCTTTATTTTGATGGATGGAAATTCCTGGTTTTTAGCCAGGTTTAGGCGAAGCTTTAAATGTCCTCCTTTTTTAATCTGTTTGTTACTACCTATGTTATTTGCTTAGGGTGTAAAGATGCTTCAGTAAAGGCAATACAGGAAGTTTTTTCGTTTACAGCCATCTTTTGTTCGATTTTCGGAACCATTTGCCCGATGAATGAATATTTTATTTCAGGGAATAGGCCACTATGTTGTTTTTATAAAACGTGGGCACATATACGATTTTGTGTACAGGGTCATAGCCGATGTCTGCTGAATTAATTTTTTCTTCCCTTGTATCCAGTAAGTGCTCTTTGGTGCCGTCGGCCCGTACATACCAGATGGAACCCGCCCAGCACGACACGATGAACTCGCCATTTCCTGTTGTTTGTATGCCGTCAGTGCCGCCATCCATGCCATCGGTGATTTTAGTGAGTGAACCCGAACTTTCCATTCTATATAATCCGCCTGCATTGGTTAGGTATAATTTACTTCCAACCATCAATACACCGTTAGGTCCTTCCAGGTTTTCCAGCAGCGTGCTTGGCTTACCATTTTCAATTTTGTGTATTTTTTTGGTTTTCGAATCCGAAACATAAATTACACCCTTTGCATCCACGCTTATATCATTCAAACCCGTTGCTCCCGGCACCGCAATGTGGTCAACGATTCTCCCCCCATCAATATCAATTACCGCTACCATATCAATGTCTGCTACATACAATTTTCCTGCGTGGATCCCCATGCCCTTAGGGGCATTTAGACCGGTAACCCACTCCGATGCTATTATTTTACCATCAAGGCCCACCTTCCCAATGGAGCCCATCCCATCTTTTTCCCAGGACTGACCATCAATATTGGACGTGAACAAAACAGCACGACCAGCATCAAACAATACAGATTCAGGTACTTTTAACAGCGTATCCGTTTCCCATATTTTTACTAAATGACTTTGCGAATGGGCATTCCCGTTCACTAACAATAAGGAAAAAAGTAAAGCGCAAATTAAGGATGGCTTCATGGTAAAATGATTTATGGTTTATCAATGCATTGATGACTACAAATAACTGACCCTTTGTCAAATATAAATAATTAACTTTCGGCAATCGCCCGAATTGTTGCGATATCGTGTCAATTCTCAATTTCCGGGACGAATTTTGACATTATTTCCGGATTATCTGTGCTCAATATAGTACCAGGCTTTTGTCAAAAATCAGCATTATTTGCCCCACTTCGGCTTTTTTCTGAGGCTATTATTACTGTATCTTCGCCGGCTATGGAAAAAAGCGCAATCAAACCTATTGTAATGAGTGGTATACGCCCAACAGGTATACTGCACTTAGGTAGCTATTTTGGCGCATTGCAGAACTATGTGCGCATGCAAAATGAGTATGAATGTTATTTTATGGTGGCAGATCTGCACTCGCTCACCACGCATCCCGACACAAAGTTTTTACGATCAAATGTACTTCATGTAATAGCCGAATATTTAGCCTGCGGTCTCGACCCTGATAAAGCGGCCCTATATTGCCAGAGTGCTGTTTACGAAACATCAGAACTTTATTTATACCTGAACACACTGGCTTATAAAGGTGAACTTGAAAAAACAACAACCTTTAAAGATAAGGTACGTTTGCAGCCGCAAAATATCAATGCTGCGTTGCTTACTTATCCTTCACTCATGGCGGCCGACATATTACTGCATCGTGCCTTGTATGTACCAGTGGGTAAGGACCAGGAGCAGCATCTTGAAATGGCCAGGAACTTTGCCAGCAGGTTTAATCATCGATATGGAGAGGTGTTTCCAGAGCCTATTGCTTTCAATTTTGGCTCAGAATTGGTAAAAGTGCCTAGCCTGGATGGTACCGGCAAAATGAGTAAAAGCGAAAACCAGAATGCTACCTTGTACCTCTCTGATGAGGATGATGTAATACGGAAAAAAATAATGAAAGCGAAAACGGACGAAGGACCGAAGGCTCCTGATGCTCCCAAGCCAGATTATATTGAGAATATATTTCAATTGCTCAAGCTGGCGAGTGCCCCGGATGTGAATGAAAAATTTGAAACCGCCTATAACAACTGTACCATACGCTACGGCGATTTAAAGAAGCAATTGGCAGAGGATATGATAAAGTTTATTCAACCCATTCGTGAAAAAACAAAAGATATCCGCGGCAATGAAACCTACATGCGGGAGGTGATGCAAAAAGGCGCAGCAAAAGCAGGCGACAGCGCAAAAAAAACAATGCAATTAGTGCGGGAGGCCATAGGCATAAAATATTTTTAAGAAAAAGAAGTCCTTTCAAACTTTAAGCAGGTAAATTTATTTATCTTGAATGATTGCCTGCACGGCAAATCAAATTTTGAACATACTCGTAATGGCGAAAACTAAGAAACCCAAGCATATTGCAGTAGCAGGAAATATCGGGGCCGGAAAAACTACCCTTACAGAGATGCTAAGCAAGCACTATCGCTGGATACCACAATTTGAAGATGTGGACCATAATCCCTACCTGTACGATTTTTATGAAGATATGCCCCGTTGGAGCTTTAACCTTCAGATTTATTTTTTGAACAACAGGTTAAAACAATTGCTTGAAATTCAAAAGGGCGCCGAAACCGTAATACAAGACCGTACAATTTACGAAGATGCCCATATTTTTGCACCGAACCTGCACGAAATGGGGCTGATGAGCAAGCGGGATTTTGAAAATTATTTCCGTTTTTTTGAAACGCTCAGAACGATGGTGAACCCCCCGGATTTGCTGATTTATTTAAAAGCTTCCGTGCCTACTCTTGTCGGACAAATTCAAAAGCGAGGAAGAGAGTATGAGGAGAACATACGGCTGGATTACCTGAAGCGTTTAAATGAGTTCTATAATAAATGGATTGATAATTATAAAGAAGGAGCATTATTGGTTGTGGATATTGACAAGAATAAATTTGCGGAAAGCGAAGAAGATATGGGCGACATCATTCATAAAATTGATTCACAAATGTATGGCTTATTTTAAGAGGAGCCACCACTGCCGATTAAGATTGGCTTCTTGTCACAAACGTATTACTCTTCGGGCAGGGAAAATGGAACCCGGTAAGTATACAGATAATCAACATTTCTATTGTGAGAAATAGC
>DASUFG010000286.1:0-2098 GCA_036274715.1 Agriterribacter sp. | reverse complement strand
GGACAGGATTTTGATAACCCCATTGCGATCGGCATACACTTTTTGCAAGGTTACCCCCGGCTCAGCCATATTGTATTTAATACTATAATCCTGCTGGTAAGGAATATCGGTATAATGGGAAACAGGATTTGGCTTACCATTTTGCTGTTGTGAACAGCCCGTAGCTGCTAGCCCCAATAATAATAATGTCCATTGGCGCATAAAATCAACAAGGGAATAATGTGGAATACAGCTTCAATATCATTTATTCATTCTCCGGCGCACTAATCACACCAAGATAGCGGCCCATCCAGTAGGGCAACAGCCATATATCACCCGCGCTGTTTTCGCTATTGCCGTTGCTTCCGCCATCCAGGTCAAAGCGGTTGCTGTTGTGCCGGCTGATGTCAAGTTCATCGGGAGGTAATACTTCTTTTATAGTTTGATTCCTGAAATTAGGGGCGATCTTTTCAATATCTTTTCGTTGACTGTTTTGTATAGTCCAGGTAATCATATCTAATGGATATTCCTTTAAGTACCAGGCGGCCTCATTCAAATCAAAGTCTTTTGTACCGGTAAGGGCGGTAAAGATATTCCACGCGCCTTCTTTTTCAGGGCGTTCAATTTCCCAATGATCGATTATCGCTTCTTTGTATTTCGCCTTTAGTGTATCGTTGAATGCATAGCGGTATAATCCCCAATAACCCACAAAATACATTTCATCATCCGAATGGTTCCATCCTTCCGACAGCATTTTACTCCAGTCATTGGCCTCGGTCGGTGCTTTGCCTATTTCTTTCATAGGGCGCATCAGGTTTTCGAGGTAGCCATATTTATCCATTAACTCAAAGGCCTTCTTTTTATAGATATCTTTTTTGGTGAAATGATAGGCTGTTTGAAGCATGGCGATGATATTGGAAGAATTTATTTTCCGGTCGCCAACATTTATTGGATGGGAGTTTACGTATTCGGGGTTCCATTTACCCCATAAGGTTGGCTTACCATCCCAATCAATAAGGTACAAATCATTGTCAACAACATGCTGCATGAGTGTATCTATCAAGCCCACTGCTTTCTCCTGTACAGCTTTGTCATCTACCACTTCGGCCAAAACAGCAAACACGAAAATATGCCCAATTACTTCATCACTGCTGGTAGTAGATTTCCAATCCCATTCATCATTTCCCGGAGCTGGTTTCCATTTATCTGTATCATGCTTCATATATCCTCTTCTTTCGTACGACCGGGATGGAAACCCTTTTATGCCATTGATCGTATACAAACGCTCCATGGCATCTAATGATTCCCTGCAATTTTGCAAAGCTTCGGGTGATTTTGTGACTGCATAACGAAAAGCTTCACCGGCCAGGTACATGGATGTCCATAAACCATCATTATCAGAATCCTCCATATGTCCCGTTCCAATATTCCCGTTATCCATCTGCGAAAGTGTAGCGTTAAATCCGTTGCGTATATGCCTTTTCCTAACCTGCTGATCGTAAAAGGCGGCTTTGTCTTCCAGTGTCATTTTCTTAAAGCAGATTTTTCCCAGCCCGGCATTGGTCAATATCAACACCGATCCATCACTGGACGGGGCAATATGGGTTACGGTATCCGAGGGCAGCCAACGTTTGGAAGCATAGTAATTGCATTTACCATCCGCTTTCAGCATAAAAGCGCCTTTAGTAGAACCAAACCAGAGTTTGCCGTTTATTTCAGTAACGGCAGTAATGTCTGTCCATGGCAGTGTTTTATTTGTTTCGCCTTTTTGCTGACGGGTATCAGCATCTATTACGATATAACCATTGTGCGTACCGGCCACAATATCTTTGCCACTGTTCGCGGTAGTAAAGCAGGTAAGACTGTCGGCTTTAAACACAGCGGTGTAGGTTTTATCTGCGGGCTTAAAGGAAAAGATTTGATTGGGTGAAAGAATGAAGAAAGCACTCTTTGCACTGTCGTAAGTAATATCCAGCACCTTTTCACCAGTTTTAGTTTCCCACAATAGCTGGTCACCTTTAATATATTGTAATGCGGTTCCGTTTGAGATGAGGAAAGTGAAATCATCGCCCCCGGCAAAAACAGTGGCATCGGGCAGGCTATGTTTGGAATACAAACT
>DASUFG010000285.1:0-9225 GCA_036274715.1 Agriterribacter sp. | reverse complement strand
ACTTACATTATCGATAAGTAAACCGCTGTAGCGACCGCAGGCTTCCTGGTTTTCTATAACAACATTAATGGGTGTCACCTGTTTGTCGCTTGCAAAACTATCCCGATAGGGAAATTTAACGGGGTAGTCTTTTTTTTCGTGTACGCTTAAATAGGCGCACACGTCCTTCGCCACCCCAAGGTGGCTCATCGCATCCATACGGTTAGGCGTAAGTCCTATCTCATAAATCCAGTCAGTATGCAATTGAAAGTGCTCAGTGGCTGGTCTCCCAGCGGGCGTATCCGAAGGTAAAACCAATATGCCGTTGTGGCTATCGCCGAGTCCTAATTCATCTTCAGCACATATCATCCCATGACTTTCTACCCCTCGTATTTTGGCTACCTTCATGGTCACCGGATCGCCTTTTGAGGGATAAATAGTAGCCCCAACAGGGGCCACAATAACCTTTTGACCTGTGGCTACATTGGGCGCACCACAAACGATTTGCAGGGGGGAATCCCCCCCGATATCGACTTTTGCTAAATGAAGTTTGTCGGCATTGGGGTGTTTTTGGGTTTCCATCACCAGCCCAACGGTGAGCCCTTTCAAACTCCCTTTTACTTCTTCAAATTGCTCAAAATTTTCTACTTCCAGTCCTAGGGAAGTTAAGATAACAGCTAATTTTTCAGGCGTTATTTTAACCGGAAGATATTCACAAAGCCAGTTGTAACTGATGGTCATACAATGATTACTTCTTTTTCAATTTCAATACCAAATCACAAAGCGTGGCAAAGATAATTAAATTGAATTGAGCGTTAAAAAAGCCTGTAAGCCCATACTGTTGTTTAATCAGTTCGGCCAAAAAAAGAGGTATGAATTGTTTCGCACAACCGGTGTGTATTAATTCCGTTAACAGGGGTATTTTTTCAGTAAATTGTGTATTATTTCAAAATAATGGTGCGTAACTGGTTAATTTCTGTGTAAAACCATGTGGATATAATTTAATAAAAAAAAGTTTCGAGGTTATTTGGTTTGAAAAAATCAATGATACTATATTCGCCTTCCTGTCGCAGTTGGTAACCTTCCGGTAATAATGAGTTAACCTTCGCTTAATAAATCAGAAAGGGGAATTGGCATCGTTCAAAAATTTGGAACAGTACGAAAGTGAACTAAAGTTTGGATAAAAGTGAATCTACTATCGACAGGATTCGGAGAAAAATATCACCCTATATAAAAGAGTTTAATGGATCATCTTACCAATCTTAATAAAGACCGTAAAACCCGCAGAAAGAGTTCGCTTGATTTAAGTTCAATGGTTTATGGCAAGGTTCCCCCACAGGCACGCGACCTTGAGGAAGCAGTATTGGGTGCCATTATGCTGGAAAAAACAGCCTTCGATACAGTTATTGAGATACTAAAGCCCGAATGTTTTTATGTGGACGGGCATCAGCGTATTTTTCGATCCATGCAAAATTTGGCTCAAAAAAGCATGCCGATTGATTTGCTGACAGTGGTTGAGGAATTGAGAACAACAGAAGAATTGGAGTTAGTAGGCGGACCTTATTACGTAACCAAACTTACCAACGCGGTAGTTTCTTCCGCAAACGTTGAAACCCATTCCCGTATTATTCTTCAAAAATTCATACAGCGCGACCTTATCCGTATCAGTGGCGAAGTGATCAGTGATGCTTATGAAGATTCGGTGGATGTGTTTGACTTGCTGGATGAGGCAGAAAGTAAACTTTTTGAAATTACCAACAATCATCTCCGCAAGAACTTCGACAGTATTGATACCGTGCTGGTAAAAACCATTCAGCGTATCGAAGATATGCGCAGCCGGCAGGAAGATATTACCGGTGTGCCCAGCGGATTTGCCTCCCTTGACCGGATTACCTATGGTTGGCAGCCGACGGATCTGGTTATCCTTGCTGCGCGTCCTTCCGTAGGTAAAACTGCATTTGCCCTTAACCTTGCCCGTAATGCAGCATTGCATGCTACCAAGCCCACTCCCATTGCCTTTTTTAGCCTGGAAATGAGTGCAGGCCAGTTAGTGCAACGTATTTTGAGCGCGGAAAGCGAAATTTGGCTCGAGAAAATTGCAAGGGGCAAAATGGAAGAGCATGAGATGCAGCAATTGTACCGCAATGGCATACAACGATTGCAAAACGCACCTATTTTTATTGACGATACCCCAGCACTTAATATTTTTGAATTGAGAGCCAAGTGCCGCCGTTTAAAAAACAAACACAATGTGAGTCTCATCATAATCGATTATTTACAATTGATGAGTGGAACAGGCGATAAACGAAGCTCGAACCGCGAACAGGAAATCAGCACTATTTCAAGGAATCTTAAAGGTCTGGCAAAAGAATTGGGTATCCCTATTATCGCACTCAGCCAGTTAAGTCGTGAAGTGGAGAAACGCAAGGAGGGTGATAAAATGCCACAGTTAAGTGACCTCAGGGAATCGGGTGCCATTGAGCAGGACGCCGACATGGTAATGTTCCTGTACCGCCCCGAATACTATAATATAACGGCCAATGAGTTTGGAGAAAATAATAAAGGCGAAACGCATGTACGTATAGCCAAGCACCGTAATGGTTCTCTCGAAACCATTAAGCTCAGGGCTTTATTGCACATTCAAAAGTTTACCGAAATGGAAAACGACGATTTTGGTGGGATGGGCTTGCCGCAGGGAAGCTGGAAACCGGTTCCGGGAGAAGGGGGGGATAACAATGCCCGCTTGTTTATTCAGAAAGGAAGTAAGATGAATGATGGGCAATTTGACGATGACGCGCCGTTTTAAAGAAATGATAAGATAATTGTTTAAGGCTTTGAGGTTGGACGATGAATCCTTCAATTAGCTTTCCGCGAGGGAAGCTTTTTTCGTGTTGAGCGTGATATTTGATTGGCTAAGGAGGTGCCAGAATTGATACTGTGGCATTTTAGTACGGTAATTACTAATAGAAACTTCATTTTATTTGCAGGAAATAAGCAGGCTATGGCATTACCTTTTTTTTATACCGAAAGAACCGGTCAGCCGGGAACCACTGTTACGCTTGAAGAAAGTACTTCAAAACATATATCGCAGGTGTTACGGATGAAAATCGGGGAAAAAATACATATTACGGATGGAAAGGGTAATAAGCTTACGGCTGCAATACACAACTATCAAAAAAAAGATTGTATAGTAGCAATCGAAAAAAGCATTTTTATAGAACCCTGGTTTCCCTCCATAAGCATTGCTGTTTCCCTGCTTAAAAATACCAGCCGGTTCGAATGGTTTCTTGAAAAAGCAACCGAAACCGGAATCAACAACATCATTCCTATGATTTGTGAAAGAACGGAACGAACCCATTTTAGGCACGATCGCTTGAAAAACATTATGGTAAGCGCTATGCTCCAGAGCCAGCAAGCCTGGCTGCCTCAACTTTCAGAACCCGTTTTTTTTAGTTCGTGGGTTGGCCAGCAGCAGCAAGCTTTGAAATGCATTGCACATTGTATGGAAGATAGGAAACAAAGTGTGAGGGAAATATCTCCTTTGCCTGCTGAGGCACTAATTTGCATCGGGCCGGAAGGTGATTTTACGCCTGCGGAAATTGATTTGGCGCTTATTAACCAATATATTCCGGTAAGCCTGGGAGAAACAAGGTTGAGAGCGGAAACCGCAGCAATAGCAGCAGCCATTTTGCTTCGGATTAGGTAAATTGCGGTAGTTTAAGGGTTGAAGAAGAAAGTTTGATCAACTATTAAAGTGAACCCACAACGAACCATAGCACATTTCGACCTGGATGCATTTTTTGTATCTGTAGAATGTTTGCATGATCCTTCCTTAAAAGGTAAACCCTTAATTGTTGGTGGCAGTAAAGAGAGGGGGGTGGTTGCTGCCTGTAGTTATGAAGCCCGAAAATATGGTATTCATTCGGCTATGCCCATGGCTGCGGCTATGCGCCTATGCCCACACGCTACGGTGGTAAAGGGAAGCCGTGGCGAATACAGTAAGTATTCGCGTTTGGTCACCGGGATTATTGCTGCTAAAGCTCCATTGTTTGAAAAAGCTTCTATTGATGAATTTTACCTTGACCTTGCGGGGATGGATAAATATTTTAATCCCTGGCAATGGACTATCGGGCTCAGGCAGGAAATTATAAGTAATACGGGGTTGCCCATTTCCTTTGCATTGGCTTCAAACAAAATGGTAGCCAAGATTGCTACCAATGAAGCTAAACCCAATGGTTATATGCAAGTGATTGCTGGCAACGAAAAGGAGTTTCTTTCCCCATTGGCTGTTAATGCTATTCCCGGTATCGGCAAACAAACTTATCAGCATCTAATTGCGATGGGGATAGCCACCATTGGCGATATCAGTGCCAGGAAGCCAGAGGACCTGGAATTTTTCCTGGGAAATTACGGTAGGGAACTTTGGAATAAATCGCAGGGTATCCACCACTCAGAAGTGGTTCCTTATCATGAAGCCAAGTCGGTATCTACGGAGAGTACCTTTCATACCAATTGTTCAGACATGGATTTTATCATGTCGGAAATTGTTAGAATGACAGAAAAGGTTGCCCATGAATTACGGCAAGACAATAAAATGGCGGGTTGTATAGCGGTAAAGATCAGGTACCCGGATTTTGAAACTACGTCGCGACAAACGGGTTTATCATATACCTGTTATGATGATGAACTTATTCCGGTTGCTAAGGCCCTCTTCCACAAATTGTATCGTAAAGGCAAGCCCATTCGCCTGCTGGGCGTTCGGTTGAGCGAATTGACTAATGAAGCCCGGCAATCGAATCTTTTTGAAACTGCGGAGCGAAAAACTGACTTGTATAAAGCGATTGATGCGGTAAAAGATCGTTTTGGCAAGGATGCTATCGCAAGGGCAAGAGGTATTTGACTTTTTTATAATAGTCTACCAAGTTTGTAGGAAAATAGTATATTTGTGTTCCATTTTTAACCTTTAAATGTTGTAATTATGAGTTTGCGTTTAGGTGATATTGCACCAAATTTTACTGCAGAAACGACTGCTGGTAAAATAGATTTTTACGAATATCTTGGCGATAGCTGGGGAGTTTTGTTTTCACATCCTGCTGATTATACACCTGTATGCACCACCGAGTTGGGGAAGACTGCTTTATTGCAGGAGGAGTTTGCAAAGCGCAATGTAAAAGTATTGGCAGTAAGCGTAGATCCGCTCGACAAGCATTTTGGATGGGTGAAGGACATCAACGAAACACAAAATACAGATGTTAAGTTCCCCATCATCGCCGATCCAGAAAGGAAGGTGGCTACCGCCTATGGAATGATTCATCCCAACGCTTCTGAAAACTTTACGGTACGCTCTTTATTTGTTATCGGTCCCGATAAAAAAGTAAAGCTAACCATCACCTATCCGGCATCAACGGGTAGAAATTTCCATGAAGTATTGCGTGTTATTGATTCTCTTCAGTTAACTGCTAATTACAGTGTAGCTACACCTGCTGATTGGAGGCCGAGTGAAGACGTTATTGTAGTTCCGGCGGTGTCTACCGATGACGCAATAAAGAAATTTCCTAAGGGGGTAAAAGTTATAAAACCTTATTTGCGTTATACTCCCCAGCCCGATCTTTAGAGGAAAGGGATCTGGCTAAGATCGAAAAGATTGTTTTAGCCAATTTTGGATAAAAACCTCCCGGCTTTAATAGGCTACGGAGGTTTTTCAATTTGTGAAATACTAAATTTCAAAAACCGGAGTTTATGTTGTGGAACAAAAAAAGTGCTTTAGCCCGCTAAAACCTGCTGGGAGAATGGGTTATCCAATATTCGGGTATCGTTATCTGCGGCCACAGATAACGGGGCAGCATAAAGTTGGAAAGTTTTTCGTTTGGAACTGATGACTCATTTTACAAGCCTGTTTCGGGGTGCGTACTGGTCATTTTGGGAGGGTGCGGAACGATAGTAAAGAAGGATAAGGTATACATTTCACCGGACCATGATGAGCAATAACAAATAATGGGACATTGCTTTTATAGCAATCTAAAGACTCTTTCCGATGCAGCACTACTGGTTTGGCTTGTAAGGTGAGTATTATCTATTATAGTGCTGATACGCCCTACCGGTATCAGAGCAACTACCTGGGGTTGAAGATGGAGTAAAAAGCGATTGCTTTTTTAGTTCACAACGCATTTTATATCTGGTATAAAAAAAATGCGTTTGTTTTTTATTAATAATAAATATTATTCCCTAATTTTCTGTATCAATAAGTCACTTCTTCAAACACAATAAATTCCAACAATCATGGCTAAAGCAAAGAAAAAAACTGCTTCTAAGAAAGCTCTACCAAAAAAGAAAAGCCCCGCAAAAAAAGCGGTGAAAAAAGCAGCTAAAAAGCCCGCTATAAAGGCGGTGATAAAAAAAGCTGTTAAAAGAGCGGTGATAAAAAAGGCCGTTAAAAAAGCGGCGATAAAAAAAGCGATTAAAAAAGCGGTGGTAAAAAAAGCCGTTAAAAAAGCCGTGGTTAAAAAGGCGGTTAAAAAGGCGGTGGTAAAGAACGCTGTTAAGAAAGCGGTGGTTAAAAAGGCGGTAAAAAAAGCGGTAGTAAAGAAAGTAGCGCCAAAAAAGAAAGCTCCCGCTGAAAAGGCAGTATTGGCACCTGTTGTAGAACCTGTAATGCCACCTGCTATTGAAATGCCACCCATGCCATCCGATGATAATGGTGGTGCATCCAGCATGTAATACTGCTTCAGAAGGAAATCTAAATCTACCTGCAACATATTCAATAAGCGCAGCACTAAGAGTTGCGCTTATTTATTGTATATACGATTCCATTTCCTGTTGATATTGTTTAGCAGTTTTTTTTGCTTCCGCTGCGAAGTCTTCGTTTTGCCCCGCAAAAATGATAGCTCTCGACACATTGAGCAATATGCCGCAATCTTTATTCATGGCTTTTTCGGAAATTTCCTTCAGGCTGCCACCCTGGGCTCCAATGCCGGGTACAAGAAGAAAATGATCCGGGACGATAACACGGATATTTGTGAATTCTTTAGCCTGCGTAGCGCCGGTTACAAACATTAGATTTTCAGTACTGCCCCAGTTAGCCACCGTTCGTAATACTTTTTCATACAGCCTGTCTGCACCCATCTGCTGCAATTCAAAGTCTTTAGCTCCAGGGTTTGAAGTTAGCCCTAACACAATGGTCCATTTGTTTTCATATTCAAGGAAGGGACGCAGGCTATCTTCCCCCATATAAGGTGCTACAGTAATGGCATCAAAATTGAAACCTTCAAAAAAAGCCCTGGCATATTGTGCGGAGGTATTGCCAATATCACCCCGTTTGGCATCTGCAATTGTAAAATGTGTATCCGGGATATAATTTACTGTTTTCTCCATCGCTTGCCAGCCTTTAATGCCCTGGCTTTCATAAAATGCGGTATTGATCTTATAACTCACACAGCAATCTTTGGTGGCGTCTATAATCTGCCTGTTAAATTCAAAAATGGGGTCCGGGTAGGTTAGGAGATGCGCAGGAATCTTATTAATGTCCGTATCCAATCCTACGCACAGGTAAGACTTCTTGCTTTTAATCTGTTCTACAAGCTGTTTTCTTGTCATATAACGAAGATAAAGAGGAAAGCAGAAATAGCGGCTTTTGAATAATTGCCATGCTAAACAATCCGGATGTTGGTTATTTCATTTTTCTTTTACCAATATAATCCTGCAGGCTTGATACATAATCATCGAAGGCCTTTTTACCCTTCACCGTTATTGTACATAAGGTTTGAGGGTAATTATTTTTGAATTGTTTGCTCACGTCAATATACCCCGCATCCTTTAATTTTTGAATCTGTACACTAAGGTTACCTGATGTAGCATTGGTTTTTTCTCTTATAAACGTAAACTCAGCTTCTTTTACGGCTATAAGGATTGATATTACGGCAAGCCTTAATTGTGAATGCAATATTGGATCCAGGTTTTTAAACATCTTAATCTCCTTTTGTATTGAAAGTCCAGCTTAATTGCACTGTGCGAGCATATCTTCTGCTTGTTTTTTGCTCCAATTCGGATGCAGTGGTTTTGTTTTTTCAGCATTAAACAATGCCAATGATTTTTCAAGGACCGGCTTGGCCTTTGTTTTACCACCACCAAATTGCTTGGGAGTATTAAAGATTCCTGCACCTTCCAAATAATATAGCCTGGGATTAGAAGGATCCAGTTGCATTCCATTTTTTAGAGCCGCATCGGCCTCCTGCCCGTAGGTCATCCAACGGGTTTGCGGATCAACCAGCATTTGTTGTGTAGCCGCCATATTACGGATAGCGCAGATTTCGGAATTATTGTCAAGGGCTTCTGCCTTATCGCACAATGCTTTTATTTTTTCAGCGTTCGCATCCTTATCTTTTCTGGCGTCCGACCATCCCGCCATGGTTAAGGAAAAAGCAGCATAGTAGTAGGGTAACCACTGTGTTTTTTCGGCATCGCCAATCCGTTGAAAAGTGTTCGACAGCGCTGTTAATCCGGCTTCAGATCTCGTAGTATCAAGTTGATTAATTGCAGTTTCCATTGCTTTTACATATTTTTCATTTTGCGCCGGAACGCCAACCGCAATTAACCCGGCCATAATAATGCAAAAAATCTGTTTCATTTTACCTGGTTTATTCCTTTCCCTTAAAAGGATGTTTTTAATATAGGCGTCGCCCCGTCCGTTATTTTTCCGGATATGACAGATTGTGACATACCCATAAGGGAGGCACAGCTTGTTCTCCAAATGAAAAGAATGGAACGCAAGGTTGTAGGTTTATTTCAAATATAAAGTAGTTTATTTTATAAACAAATATTTTTAAAAAAAAAGCTGCCTCTTTTTACTTTTGAGACAGCCTCTTTTTATTAATGATATTACCGTTTAATTACAATCCGTTCCCTTTCCCATCTGTCTCCAATCCGGATCAATATGGTATATATGCCTTCGCTTAATCGGCTTAACTTATCGATGACTACGCTGTATTGTCCCGACTCAACGGTTCGTTGCTCGCGCAAAACTACCTTTCCGGTCATATCCATCAGTTGTAACTCAATATTTCCTCTTAAGGCGGAAAAGAAGCTGACGTTCACAGACGAAGAGGCTGGGTTAGGGCTTATTCTTATCCTACTACTGTTCAACTGGGATATTCTTACCGTAAGAATATTGCTGTATTTACTTACCCCGTCTTTACTGATCACTTTAATCCGGTAATAGAGAATATTGCTGTTTACATTCAGTTCCGCATC
>DASUFG010000284.1:0-5805 GCA_036274715.1 Agriterribacter sp. | reverse complement strand
AAGTTATAGATTGACTTTAGTAGTGTAAAAGTAAAGCTATTACTTGACAAGTAAAACAAAATAGTCAAGTTATTGCTTTACTTTATTTCATATTAATAAGGCTATAACTTGACTAACCAGGTAGAACCGATTTCGTAAACAATTGATTAATAATAGATTTTAAGGAAAGATAATTACTTTCCCACACAAAACTTCCCAAATATGGTACCCAGGATATCACGGTCTGTTTCCACCTGCCCCGTTATTTCTCCAAGATAATGCAGGCAGCGGCGGATATCCAGCGCCAGCAGGTCGCCGGGGAGGTTGTTTTGCATACCGGTTTCAATATCGCTGAGGCACTCCGCCACTTTTTGCAATGCGGCGTAATGACGGGCATTGGTAATGATGGTGTTTTCCGTAATCATCTTTTCATCCATCACCATGTTATACAAAGCCTGCTTCAGGTCATCGATGGTTTGCAATCCTTTCACGGCATTTTTTGCCGATACCAGGAACACCGGCACTTTTTCAGCAAACTTCTTTTGCATCTCAATCCAATGATTGAATTCAGTAAGTCCTTCAATCAGGTCGGCCTTGTTAAATACCAGTATGGGACGGGTAATACGGTTTTTGGAAAGTTCCAGTACGGTATCGAAAACCGTTTCGGCATCTTCATTTTTCAGATCAGCGAGGTAAAGTAATATAGCCGACTGGTCAATTTTTTCAAATGTTTTTTGAATGCCTATCTGCTCAATAGTGTCTGTAGTGTGTTCACGAATTCCGGCGGTATCATTAAACCGGAAAATAATACCATTGATATTGAGCGTTTCTTCGATGGTATCTCTTGTTGTTCCGGCAATCTCACTCACAATGGCTCTTTCTTCATTCAGTAACGCATTGAGCAGGGTTGACTTACCCGCATTCGGGCGACCAATGATGGCTACGTTAACCCCATTTTTGATTACATTACCCAGCCGGAACGAGTTGATAAGATCCTGCGTGGATTGGGTTAAACGGGTAATTAACTGCTGCAGTTTTGTGCGATCGGCAAACTCCACATCTTCCTGCGAAAAATCGAGTTCCAGTTCAATCAATGCTGCAAATCCAATCAGTTCATCACGCAGTAATTTCAAATCGGACGAGAAACCACCGCGCAATTGTTTCAGGGCTGCCTGCTGTGCTGCGGAAGAATGCGCCGCTATAACATCCGCTACCGCTTCGGCCTGCGTGAGGTCCATCTTAGCGTTTAAAAAAGCACGTTGGGTAAATTCACCGGGCATGGCTAACCTGGCTCCTTTTTGTATGCAAGCTGCTATTACCTGTTGCTGAATAAACGGCGATCCGTGGCAACTGATCTCCACTACATTTTCGCCGGTATAGGATTTAGGGGCTTTAAAAAGCGCGACCACCACTTCATCAAGCTCTTCGTTTTCATTTTTCAACATACCCACATGCAGGGTATGTGAAGCCTGTTGCGATAAGTTTTTTGCAGGGAACAATTCATCTACAATATCAATACTTTTTTCGCCGCTTAACCGAATTACCCCAATTGCTCCGATGCCCGGTGGTGTTGCCAGGGCAACGATCGTATCATTCCATGCAGAAAAAGTATTCGACATGCGGCAAAAATACAATTCTCACTAATGCATAAGCGACAGTAATTTTTCATCTTCAGCATCTACATCAGCAATGGTGTATTTTTTTACCGCACTAATGGTCATTTCATCTAATACAGTTACCAGTTGCTGGTAATTGCTCCGTGGCGTGGGCTTAATAATAACCACCAGTGAAGCAGCAGACCCGCCGCTATTTTTAAGTGATTGTTGTTTGCGGGCTACAAGGTTGCGCAGGTTGTTCTGCCCGGAACGCATATCAACGATATGGGTTTCAGCCGGGCTTTGTACAAACCCTTCATAGCATATCACCTTTCCATCATCAACCAATACCGTTAACGTTTTACTTTCCGGTATCCCTGTTGGCGGCCCCGCCCTTGGAACTAAGAGGTTCATTGCCGTAGGTTTGCTTAGCACGGAACTGAAAATAAAAAATGTGATTAGCAAAAATCCAAGATCAACCATGGGCGTCATATCTATACGCAATGACCTGGTTAATGCAACAGCCTGTGTTGATTTTCCCCGCGAGGAAACATTGATATCAATCATAACCATAAGTTTACTATAAGATGGCAAACGCAGTAGGTTCCATAATTAATGCAAAAGCTTTTGGAAAAGGAAGCACATAAAAAATCCCCGGTGCTTTGCCACATCGGGGATAAATAAACAATAACTATTAAAACCAACAAACAATTAATTATTCATCTGCTATCTGGAACGTAACCGGTTGTTTACGATACGCTTTTACTTTACGTCCGTTCTGTTCAGCCGGAGTCCATTTAGGACCTTTTTTTATCGCGTTCACACAAATTTCAGCCAGTTTGGTTCCCTTCATGGTCAGCGCTTCCACCTCACTTATATTTCCTTCCTTATCCACAATAAACTGAACCACACAGGTACCTGCTTTACCGGCATCCTGCAGCTCATCAATATAGCGGTTAATTTCCCTTGAAATATATTTTGCCCATGCGCCATCACCACCCGGGAATTTAGCTTCAATTTCCACTTTCTGAAACACTTTATCCTCATCATCTACCACCGGGGCAGCTACTACACCACCTTTATCTTCAACCGGGGGGGCAACAATTCCCAAATCCTTCACCCCTTCCTGGTTAACGGTACTGATTGTTGCTTCCTGCAATTCCTCAATCTCCTTCATTTCTTCTTCAGGCTGTACCTCTTCATCCTTCACCACTTTAGGAGGTGTGAATTTAGCCATTTCGATTTTGGGGGGATCCGGTGGCTTTGGAGGAGGAGGTGGTGGTGGTTCAATCGGCTTTTCTTCCTGCAGATTGGTTAACTCCACATCTTTGGCCTCAATAACCACGGCTTTCTTTTGTCCCTCCAGTTTAGCCCCCAGGATAGAAACAAGCATTACAAACAAAGCGAACGCAGCTGTAATAATCAGTGCGGTGGTAAGTCGCTTATTGTATTTTGTACGCAGTTCGTAAGCGCCGTAGCTCTTATTTCTTCCGTCAAAAATAATGTCGAGAAGATGGGCGTTTTGTATTTTGCTTATCTCCATAATAACGCTTTTAGTTTTATATAAGATGCGGGGATTTCAATAAATCCACAAACTTCTTTTACTGAATGCCATTGGATGCCTGGGTAGCTAAAAGCAACTCATTTTCAACAGGTGAAATGGATACCAGTGCGTACTTTTTTACATCATTAATGGACATTTCATCTAAAATAGCCACTACATTCTGGTAAGTAGCCTCATCATTTGGCTTGATTACCACTACAAAATCATCCGGCTTGGTTGATTTCTTCTTATTAATAACGACTTCCCGAATCTTTTTGTAGGTGGTATTCTCTATTTTAGTTGGATCGTCTCCTTCATAATAATACAGCCCGTTTGATTTGCCCAACATTATCGTTAAAGCACCTGAAGCCTTCACCTTGGTTTGCTCTTCCAGGTTCTCTGTATCTTTGGGCATTATCAACTGCATGGCCGTAGGTTGCGCCATGGTGGTAGAAAAAATAAAGAAAGTAATCAATAAAAATCCAAGGTCAACCATCGGTGTCATATCCACCCTGGTAGAAAGTTTCTTGGCTTTTTTGACCCCAGGTCCTTTTTTACCATGCCCACTGTCTGATACATCTAAATCTGCCATAAAACTGATTTTAAATGATGATGATAAATTTACTTTTGACTATCCGCCGCTGCCTTTTTTAACGGCGTCTTGCCTTATATTCCATAACGGAGTACCAACAGGGGCATCCTGGAACTTAGTAATTAACCGAAACTTATTGATGTCGTTTCGCTTAAAGGCCTCCAAAACATTTCTTACTACAGGGTATTTGGTTTGATTATCTGCCTTTATCAACCAGGTTATTTTTTGTCCCGCATAGGTTGATTTGGCATCCCGCACCCAATAAAAGAGTTCTCCACCTGTAGAATCGGGAACCGGGATACCCGGTTGCCTCACTTCCTTCTGCTTTTCAGGATCCATGGATAGCAGGGTTTTCATGCCTGCAAATGGAACGCCGATACTGGGAGCATTGGTAAAAGCCTTAATATTAGCGGGGCTAAGTCCCAGGTTACGCGTTTCATTAAGGTTATTGGCTATAGATTGGCGTGCAATAGGGTCATCCATTTGAACAAACACCCTACCGTCTTTATCTATAGTAACCAGGAAAGCATCCGATTCGGGAACTTTATCGGCCGACACCGAATTGGGGAATTCTACCTTCACCGGCTCGTCGGGCTTAAATTTCGTTGCAAGAATGAAAAAGGTAAGGATAAGAAATGACACATCCACGAAGGCGGTCATGTCTACCCAGGTACTTTTTCGTACAATTTTTGCTTTGGACATTGCAAAATGGTTTAATTACACTTATATGATGAAATACCATTGACTTTCCACAAATAATCCTGTACAATTTTATTTATACAGCGAAGCGAAACTCTGCGTCAGGGTAAATCCAGATTCGTCTATACCGTAAGTTATACCATCAATCTTAGTAGTAAAGATATTGTACATGATCAGCGCGAAAGCGGAAGTGGCAATACCAAGGGCCGTGTTATACAATGCTTCAGATATACCTACTGCCAGTTCATTGGCGGCACCTGCGCCACCTTCTTCACCCAACGCACTAAAGGATTTAATCATACCCATTACCGTTCCCAAAAGGGCAACCAAGGTACCCACTGAAGTTAGCGTGGAGAGAAAAACAAGGTTTTTCTGCAGCATCGGCAATTCAAGAGCAGTAGCTTCCTCCACTTCTTTTTGAATAGCCATCACTTTTTGTTCGGTGGTAAGTTCAGAATCAGTAATCATTTCTTTGTAGCGGCGAAGTCCTGCTTTCATCACATTTCCTACAGAACCCTGCTGCCTGTCGCATTCGGTAAGAGCGGCATCTACGTTTTTATTGGCAAGATGGTATTGCACCTTTCTAACGAATTCGTTGATAGATCCTTTTCCGGTTGCTTTTCCGATGGTAAGAAACCTTTCAATAGAAAACACAATAACCATCAAAAACATTCCTATCAATACGGGTACTATAATACCGCCCTCATACATCCGGTACCAGGGACCCAGGGGACCTTTATGGGTAGGCCAAAACCCACCTTCAGGATCGGGCTTAGTAAACCCAGCATCACTGCCCAATATAAATCTCCAGATGATATAACCGGCAATGATACAAACTACAGGAGCAAGCCATGAAATTACATTGCTGCTGGTTTTAGCTTGTACTGATGTTGATGCCTTCACAGCAGATGCCGTTGCGGTTGGTTTAGATTCAGCCATAACTCTTGTTTTTTTGAATTAAAAATTTTACGGTTTTAAAGTGTGTGGTTTTGAGTTCACAATTCTACTGAAAAAAAAAGTTAAAACGTTTAAATACCAGAAGAAAAAATTTTATTTGGGAGGCCAATATAGTAAATTTCTCATACCAAACGTCAGATTTGCATCTTGTTTTTAAAGAGCCAAATAAACGCCCACGCGGTTTATTTGCAAGCCCCAACCTTAAAACCGCGCTTTTACAAAGAAAACCACGTGATTTTTTTGTTATCATTAATTTCACCCTTCCAAATCAAATAGTACATTCATGTGTAAGAAACTTCTTTTGGTTGCCATTTCAATGTTTTTTTCAGCAGCCACCATCACGGCCCAGGGCAAGAAACCTGTTGCAAACCCTGTTACTAACCCCAGTGCTAATGCGCCATCTTCAAAACCTAAACCAGGCCCCCAATCATATAAAGACG
>DASUFG010000283.1:0-9112 GCA_036274715.1 Agriterribacter sp. | reverse complement strand
CAGTGGTCAATGGCTTACAGCAGCAGCAGCAATGGCACTTGTAGACGAGGGCAAATTGACATTAGACACCAAAGCCGGAAAATTAATCCCTCTACTGGCGAAGTACATGAAGGGATATATCAATTTGAGACATTGTCTCACGCATACTACCGGGTTGGAAGCAGAGAAAGCCGGGCTCGGTAAACTATTGCCTAAATCTAAATTTGAGTCATTGGAAGAAGAGGTGGATAATTTTGCGGTTAAAAAAGAAATTGTCACGAATCCGCAAACGGAGTTTTTTTACAGTAATGTAGGTATGAATATCGCCGGGCGTATGCTGGAAGTGGTGAGCAGGAAAACGTTTGACCGGGTTGTGCAGGAAAAAATAACCCGTCCCTTAAAAATGAGGGCTACTACATTTTTTAACACCGATAATCTGCTTATCAACCCATCAGCCGGTGCGCAATCTACCGCCAACGACTATATGAATTTTTTGGTGATGTTGCTCGATAATGGAATGTTTGAAGGAAAACGCATTTTAAGTGAACAGTCTATCAAAGAAATGGAAAGAGCGCAATTTGCCAGCCTACCGGTTAAGTATACACCAAAAGCCGGCGAGGGACTTCACTATGGCATGGGAGCCTGGCTGATGGAGGAAGACGCTGAAGGCAATGGAACGGTATTAAGCAGCCCGTCTTTGCAGGGTACCTGGCCTTATATTGACAAAAAGAATAACTACGCTGCCATACTGCTGGTGAAACCCATGAATGGCGAGCAGGGGAAAGAAATGTACGTACAATTTAAGGCCGCGGTGGATGAAGCGCTGGGCGTACGTTAGTATGCATTGCTTATTTATTTTAAAAATAAGGACTTAATTATTTTTCAACCTTAACTGCTCATGCTTTCAAATAGAAGCCTGTTTCTGATATTATCTTTTTTATGTACACAGTTGATATATTCCCAGTCGAAAAACATGTATGTAAATCCATTCATTGGAACAGACAGAAGTGATGTATATACAAGGTGGGGAAGCGAAGGCGGAACTTACCCGGGCGCGGTTGCTCCTTCTGGATTTATGCAACTTTCACCGGAAACAAGTGTACAGGAACCACGGGGTTATTACTACCGCGACAATTCTATTTATTTTTTTAGCTGTACTGGTCACCACAGTGGATTTCCAGGCGGATCATCGGGGCAGCTTGCCATAATGACGGTAGGCGACACCAGCGGTTTTACATTCAAAGCGTATAAAAGGAAATTTAGTCATAAAAATGAAAACGCCTCTCCGGGTTATTACAGCGTAGTGTTCGACGATGATCAAACAAAGGTGGAAGCTACCGCATCAACCCGGTCGGGCATTTTTCGGTTTACGTTCCCCTCATCGCTGATGCCACATATTTTTATTGAAGGGGAAAGTATTCCGTTGTCAACCAGGAAAATAAAAAGCAATAGATATTCTGCTATACTGGAGTTCAGTAAAAACGTTAAATCTGCCCGGGTTGTAAAAGACGGAACTCTTTACAGTTTTTCAGCAAATGCATCAAACCCAACTATAATTGAATTAAAGCTTAGTATTTCAGCCATCGGTTGTGCCAGTGCGCAAAGAAACTTCGATGTGGAATTGAAGAATACAGACTTTGAAAAGATGCGTAAAAAAACCATGTACTTGTGGAACAAGGCACTTTCTGTTATTGATATAGAAGATACTTCGATGGCCCAAAAAACAACTTTCTATACCGCGCTATACCATTCCCTCCTCATTCCATGGATTATATCTGATGTAGATGGCAATTACATGGGGCGCGACCGCAAAACGCATAAAACAAAGGGCCGGCACGAGTATGGAGGATTTTCTCCCTGGGATTCTTTTCGCTCGCTGCATCCACTCATTACACTTCTGTTTCCCGACAAACAGAAAGACATGGTTTTATCCATGCTCGATATTTATCTGCAAACGGGTAACCTTCCTACGGAGTCCATGACAGGTAACCACGCCGTGTCGATTATAACAGATTCCTACCTAAAGGGAATTATCGTAGACAGTGCTGTAGCCTATGCAGCGATGAAGAGTAATATCGCAATCGGGCCATTCCGGCAAAAAGACATGACTGTATATCACGCGAAAAATTATATTCCTTTCACGTTTCCGGAATCTGTAACAAGAACAACCGAATATGCCTATAACGACTGGGCTCTTGCTCAATATGCAAAACAGGTGATGCATAATGAAGAAGATTATCATTTATTTTTAAAAAGAAGTTATAACTACTACAACCTTTTCAACAGTGAAACATTATTTCTTTTACCCAGGAATCTCGACGAAGTTAAAAGAGAACCGGGTAATACGGGATATAAAGAAGGCGATAAATGGATATATACTTATTTCGTTCCGCAGCATCCAAAAGACCTGGTCAATCTTTTGGGGGGAGATGATTATTTTTCTGAGCGCCTTGATGATGCATTGGATAAGGGGAAAATTGTTTTTGATAATGAAACGGTTTTTCACCTGCCTTATTTTTTTGATGAAGCATCGCACTCCTGGCTCACGCAAAAATGGGTAAGTAAAATTATCCGCGAACGTTATCATCCAACTCCGGGCGGACTGCCTGGCAATGACGATCTTGGTGCTGCATCAAGTTGGTATGTATTCAGCGCTTTAGGCATCTATCCATTTTGCCCGGGCAAACCCTATTACAGCATTGGCTCGCCTATCTTCCGGTCGGCAAAAATTAATCTTCCTATAGGAAAAAAATTGGCTATTCGAAGAGAAGGGGATGGTATATATGTAAAAAGCTGTCGCTTAAACGGTGTAGTGCATGAAAATTTTAGTATAACACATCACGAGTTATCAGGCGGAGGGGAACTGGTGTTTACGATGAGCACAAAAGCGAATGTGGATGTGAATAATGAGGCTAATAACAATGCCATCAAAAAAGGAAAGCCAGCTTTTAGTGTTTCAGAAATTACCCTTTCAAAGCAAAAAGCTAGCCCTAATGAATCCGTTCAAATGCATTTTACGATACGGAACGACGGAGCGCGTGGCACAAAAGTTATTGCCCTCTACGCAAATGGCAAAATGTGTACGCAAAAAAATTGTTTTGTTGAAGCAGGTACAACTATCAGGGATTCTATCGAATTCCGCTTATATTCTTTGGGCAACACGAAATTAAGTATTGATGGTGCAGGCGCCATTAACATGGAAATTATAACGGCACAAAACGGCACAAAATCCCTCGAAATAAGCAACCTTGTTATAAAACCGCTGCTTCATAAAACTGCTTTTCAAGACATCGCCTATTCAGCGAAGAATATTGGTGGTGTTGCCAGCATGTTCATCATTCCGGTAAAAGTGGATAACGTTTTATTACCGGCAGACTCACTTGTTCTGGAACCGGGTGAAGAAAAAAAGATCAGCAAAAAAATACCAGTTAAAGGTTCAGGTTTACATCAGATAAGTGTTGATACGGTTTCGGCTTTATTCAAAATATATGATGGGCCAATATCCTCTGTCCTGCTTGATCTTTCATTTAAAAACAGGCAGGGTAAGCTGATTAGGGACATGTCTGGCTTTAACAACCAGGCAAGATTAACCGGCAGTTGTGCCCCGACGGATACGCTTCCTCTTATTGGAAATAAATGCTTCGTCGAAGTAGCGCCTTCTTTAAGCCTGGATAGTTTGGGCGAAGATATTACTATGATGGCATGGATCTTTACAACAGGCGGAGACCGCAAAACGGTAGACCTGGTGTCCAAAGGAGATTACCATGTAATCCAGGTTTCGGGGAACAGGAGCGTAAAATTTTTTGCAGGTGGCTGGTCCAGGGGCGAGTGTGTTGCAACACTTCCCGTTAACTGGAAGAACCAATGGCATCACGTTGCGGGAACCTGCGATGGCAGCGTTTTGAAAGTTTATATTGATGGTGTGCTGAAAACTACAACTCCATTGAACAGCCATTCCGGCCTTTCCTCAAAGTCCGTGTGGAATATTGGCAGTAACGAAGAGTTCCCTGGGGAAAGGGTATTTGAGGGTTATGTCAATAATGTAAAAATATTTGGCGAGGTATTGTCGGAACAGGATGTCAAAGCGGTAATGGAACAACGATGATCTCCCTTGCACGCGGCTTAATCTTGCTTAACGAACCCCCACTCTCCGGTTCTCACGGAAAGTCCATATACTGCGCGATATATGTAGCGGGCCACTTTCTCTATCCCCTCAACATTAATCAAATCAGCATCATCGGCAGGTGTGTGGTACTGCGGATGCCCGCCGGTATGTAACCCAATACAGGAAATGCCTTTTCGGTAAAATGAAACATGATCGGAACCTCCTACCCCACCGGCATGTACCACTAAGTTAAGTCCCGAACCTTCACCCAAACTTTTCATAAATTCCACCCCGCCCGGAAAAGTGCCTGCGCCGCCCATGTATAATTGGTTTTCGGTGTTCAGACGTCCTACCATATCCATGTTTAGCATCACCCTGATTGCCGAATCAGGCACAGGAAGGTGGTCGGTAAAGTATTGGGAGCCGAGCAGGCCTTCTTCTTCGGCAGAAAATGCAACCACAATTACACTTCGTTTTAATACTTTTTTATGGCGCGCCAATTCAGCAGCAATTTCAAGCAATGCCGAAGTTCCAGACGCATTGTCGTCGGCCCCATTGTGTATAGCTACCGTATCTGGTTTTAAAGAGCCTGTTCCATAACCGCCATAACCCAGATGATCGTAGTGGGCGCCCAAAACAATGTACTCGTTTTTGAGCTTCGGGTCATTTCCCCTGATAATACCCACAATGTTTTTAGCAGTTACCGTTTCCGGCTCAACCTTTACTGATGCAGTTAAGGGAACGGCCGACAAATGGAAACCATTATCGGTAGAAACACCAGGAAACAATCTGTTCTTTAATTGCGCCCAGGCGGTTCTCTTTACCTGTATCGCAGGAACGGATAGTAGTTCATCTTTTCTCGGGCGAAGTTTTACCAGTAGGTCTTTATTATCAACAGAATCAGGTGTTACTAATATTACTCCCGCTGCACCAAGGTCGGAAGCCTTTTTGGCTAACACATAGTCTGATAAGCTATCCGGTGCCCTCGCAGCAAGTTGATTACGCCACAACAACACCCAATGATGGTTAATTTGCCCTGGATTATTCCATATTACAGCGTTAGATTCTCCCCAAAACAGGGGTGCTTCCACAATGGCAGATCCTGAAAAAGGAAAAATGCTGTAATCCTTATTTATTACCAGGGCACTGTCATTTTTGATTTGTATATAATTAAAGGCAGTAGGCGCATTCAGCATTGCAATTACTTCAAAGGGTTGGTCATAGCGCTCATACAAAGGATCTATGCCATTTTTTTTGAAGGATTTTTTGATATACTCGTCGGCGAGGTTATTTCCTTTTGTACCCGGAAAACGACCCTCTAAAGCATCCGATGCCAGGTACTCAATATTTTTAACCAGTTTTCTGCCGTGAATGGAGGATTGGGAACAGGCAATGGAGCAGGAAAATGATAGGGTTAACGCAATAACATATTTCATAATCAATAAACTTAATTGCAAAAATGCGGTAAAGTTTAGGTTTGCCAAAGCGGATTACCAAACTTAGGTATTGGAGCAGCATGCAATCGGGTAGGAAATTAGACTACAGCAGGGTAGTCGCCTTAATTAGATATGCATCCTGCGCAAAAATTTAACCCTGCCAGGTGATCCCAACAGGGCAATTTTCATAAAGGCTTGTTTTTTGGTGATGTGCCCCATATCCAATATTTTTGCTGTCCTCAAATCAGAATATACAGCATGGCAAATCGTGTAATACAATTTCGGGAAGCGCTCAGGGAAGCCATGAGCGAAGAAATGCGTCGTGACGACCGCGTATTTTTAATGGGCGAAGAAGTGGCGGAATATAATGGCGCTTACAAAGTAAGCCAGGGTATGTTGGACGAATTTGGCCCTAAAAGGGTGATAGACACTCCCATTTCCGAATTGGGTTTTACCGGGGTGGCTGTGGGCGCTGCACAAAACGGTCTACGTCCCATAGTTGAGTACATGACGTGGAATTTTGCCGTTTTGCCACTCGACCAGATATTAAATACCGCCTCCAAAATGTTGGCCATGAGTGGCGGACAGGTAGGCTGTCCTATTGTTTTTCGTGGACCCAATGGTTCTGCTGGACAATTGGGTGCCCAACATTCCACTGCTTTTGAAAGCATGTATGCTAATATACCGGGTTTGAAAGTAATCTCCGTTTCCAATCCTTACGATGCAAAAGGGCTTTTAAAAAGTGCTATCAGGGATGATGATCCGGTAATTTTTATGGAAAGTGAAGTAATGTATGGAGAGAAAGGGGAAGTGCCGGAGGAAGAATACCTTATTCCGATTGGCAAAGCAGATATTAAGCGTGCTGGAACAGATGTTACTATTGTTTCGTTCAATAAAATGATGAAGGTAGCCCTTGGCGCAGCTGAGGAACTGGCTAAAGAAAATATCAGTGCGGAAGTAATTGATCTTCGTACTATTCGCCCGCTGGACTGGCATACGGTTTTTGAATCCGTGAAAAAAACCAATCGTTTAGTAATCGTAGAAGAACAATGGCCTTTTGCCTCGATATCTTCGGAGTTGGCCTACCGCATTCAAAAAGAAGCATTCGATTATCTGGATGCACCCGTGCGCAGGATTACCAGTCTGGATGCACCTATGCACTACGCTCCTAACCTGGTGGCGGCTTATTTACCGGACGTGCCCAGAACTGTTAAATTGGTTAAGGAAGTAATGTATATAAAGAAATAACCATTGGCAAGCAATTGCTTACGATACCAGTCCCGGAGTTAAATATTGCTCCGGGATTTTTTTTGAATAATTTTGACGACTGGCTGATGAAAAAGAATATTTGCATACTATTTTCATTGATTCCGTTTTGCGTATTCGCCCAACAAAAACCAATGTCTCCCGCTGCGGATACAGTTCAACTCATGTCGGAAGTCGTCATTAAAGGCTTCGAATCACAACGCAGGTTGTTGGAAACGCCAGCGTCAGCAGCAACGGTTAGCTCAAAAGATATGCAGCGTTTCTCCAACGCCTCGTTGTTGCCGGCTATGAATACTGTACCGGGCGTAAGAATGGAAGAACGTTCACCGGGCAGTTACCGGCTTAATATCAGGGGCAGCCTGCTTCGATCACCCTTTGGCGTGAGAAACATAAAAGTGTACTGGAACGATATCCCGTTTACAGACGCGGGGGGAAATACTTATTTTAACCTTGTTGATCAAAACAGCATCAGGCAAATTGAAATACTGAAAGGCCCCGGCGGAATCATGTACGGCGCTAATACAGGTGGGGTGGTCATTCTCTATCCCGATGAGCTACCCATTTTGCCAGAAACCACTCAAAACAAACCTAATAAATTCCGGGCGCAGGTAAACGGTGGTTCGTATGGGCTTTTTGGTGAGAATGTACAGTGGCAACACCAGAAGAAAAATATCAGTTCAACTTTTACGCAAAGCCATCTGCAAACAGACGGATATAGGCAAAACACCAACCTACGTCGCGATGTGTTGCAATGGAATGGAACTGCCCATTTATCGGAAAAAAGTAAGATAGACTGGATATTGATGTATGCCGACCTGCATTATCAAACACCGGGTGGTTTAACATTGCAGCAAATGCAGGCAGATCCCAGGCAGGCCAGGCCAGGCACTGCAACCCAACCAGGTGCCGTAGAACAAAAAGCTGCTATTTTCAATAAAACCCCGTTTGCAGGATTAAGCCACCAATATAATTTCAGTGAAAAATGGAGCAACACTACTTCGCTGCTGTTTTCATATTCCGATTTTGATAATCCCTTTATTACGAATTACGAAGCAAGAAAGGAGACCAACCTGGGAATGCGCACCAAATTTGTATATCATAACATTATTGGGCAACATGATCTGAGGTTTATTGCAGGGATGGAATGGTTGCATAATTATTCTGCGATCAACAATTACGGCAACAGCCAGGGAAAACCCGACACCATTCAGTTCAAAGATAAAATCTGGGCACGACAGCTTTTACCTTTTATGCAGGGCGAGTGGCAAATCGGAAAAAAGTTTCAGTTCCAGGCTGGAATTGGCAGCAATTTTTCTATTTACCACTATCAGCGCCTTACCGATGTGGATGATTCGAAAAAGAAAAAGACAATGGATCCGCAACTATTACCAAGGCTGGCAGCATTGTATCGTGTTTCAAACAATATCTCTCTTCATTCGTCAGTCAGCAAAGGATTTTCACCACCCACTGTTGCCGAGTTAAGGCCATCGGAGGGGAGCTTTTATACTAACCTCCAGCCGGAGTATGGCTGGAACCGGGAAATTGGTATCCGCGGAAGAACTTTGGGTAACCGTTTGCAATTTGATGTTACCGTCTACTTATT
Organism: Agriterribacter sp.; assembly: GCA_036274715.1. GTDB lineage: Bacteria > Bacteroidota > Bacteroidia > Chitinophagales > Chitinophagaceae > Agriterribacter. The sequence goes on along the minus strand of DASUFG010000283.1, from coordinate 723 downwards.
TAAACTGAATGATGCCATTGTAAGAAGAGTGGACAGTGCTGATGCCGAATATTTTGTAAATGCCGGAGGTACAAATCAAAAAGGTTTAGAAACATTTGTTGAATATACTTTGGCGCGTAATAACGTTGCTTTTGTAAGAACAGCGAAACTTTGGGCAAGCCTTACGCTAAATGATTTTATTTTTACTGATTATATAGTTGATGATAAAAACTATTCGGGGAAAGACTTAACAGGGGTTGCGAAGAACATCTGGTCGGGAGGTTTCGATATGAGTACCTCTTGCGGGATCTACCTTAATACATCTTTTGCCTATACGTCAAAATTACCATTGAATGATGCGAATACGGCATATGCTGATGCTTACCGGTTAGTGCTGGGGAGGCTGGGTTGGAAAAAAGAATTCAATGCATTTTCTATTGAACTCTTTACCGGAGTAGACAATGCATTGAATCAGTTATATAGTTTAGGCAACGATATAAATGCCTTTGGAGGCAGGTATTATAATCCGGCTCCAGCACTAAATTTTTATGGAGGGATCATCATTAACCTGTAAAAAAATTAGAAAGCCGAAGCTAAAGAAGATACGCCAATTGCGAAAAGATAACATAATCCCATACAGAAAGCTGCTAATAAACCTAATTTAGAGACTAATTTCCAGGTAGGGATATCAACGGCGTTGTTGATTTTGAGGGTTTGCGTTTTCATGGAATTCAATTTTAGTAT
>DASUFG010000282.1:0-6010 GCA_036274715.1 Agriterribacter sp. | reverse complement strand
CATTATAATGGGCCAGCATATCCTGTACGGTTTCCGGAACCCCATTAAAATATGTCATCTCGTTGAACATTCCGTTCATTTGACCTTCGGCGCTGCTGCCATTGTCGCCAACTACGTAAAGGATCAATGTATTGTCCATCTCGCCCAGGTCTTCGATGGCCGAAAAAAGACGTCCCACTTCATGGTCCGTATGTTCAGCAAAACCCGCATAGGTTTCCATCTGGCGGGCAAACAATTTCTTTTCGTCTGCCGAAAGCTTGTCCCAGTCTTTAATGTCGGATGGCTTGAGAGCTAATTTTACATTTTGAGGAACGACGCCTAATTGTTTCTGGCGTTCCAGTGTTTCTTCCCGCAGTTTATCCCAGCCTTCGTCAAATTTACCTTTATACTTATCTATGTACTCTTTGGGGGCATGATGCGGCGCATGAACAGCGCCTGTGGCAAAGTAAATGAAGAAGGGTTTTTCGGGCGTTAATGCCTGCTGGAAACGCATCCAACTGATCGCGTTATTTGTCATGTCGGTCGTAAAATGATAATCAGGGTCGTCGGGCACGTCTACCAGGGTAACTCCATCGTATACCAGCGGCGACCATTGGTTGGTTTCCCCGCCAATAAAGCCATAGAATTTATCAAAACCGGAATGAGTGGGCCACCGGTCTAAGGGACCTGAAACGGAAATTTCCCAAGGCGGGGTTTCGTGATATTTTCCGAAAGCTGCTGTACTAAACCCGTTCTGGCGCAGCACTTCTGCCATGGGTGTGATAGATTGTGGTCTCACACCGGTGTTTCCGGGGAAAGCAGTTCCGGTTTCCATGATAGAGCCTGCATTATTGCTGTGATGGTTATAACCGGTAAGCAGGGCCATGCGGGTGGGAGAACATAAAGCCGTCGTGTGAAAACGGTTGTATTTCAATCCAGTGGCAGCTAATTTGTCGAGCGTGGGCATATTGATGGGACCACCAAAAGCCTGGGATGCCCCAAAACCAATATCATCAATTAAAACCACTACCACATTTGGTGCGCCTTTGGGCGCTGTTACCTCAAAGCGTGGTGGTGCTTTGGCATCGGCGGCACTTAGCTCGGTATAGGTTTTGCGGAGGGGTTCTTTAATGGGTAATATCGTGCGGTCCATATCACTCCCGGCAGGTGCTACGGCCGCAGCAGATTTGTTTTCCGATTGCTCACAGGATGCCAACGTGATTAGTGCGAGGGTAAGTCCCGCGCAGCAGTACCTTACAACAGTTGTAGATAAATGATTCATTTTTTATTTTTAAGGACTGAGTAAAAACAGTATTTCGAAAGTCTCGATTTTAGTCGTAATACTTCATTGTCTCGTGTTCGGGTCTATTTTTATTTCAAGATATACTTCCCACGTGGAGTGTATAAATTGCCAGTTTCATTCAAGGGATTTAAATATCTTAACACACTGCGTAATCATTCAAAATCATCGTTTTCCTGAATTTCCCGGATGATATGCTCTTGTATACTTAGGAAACCGTAGCAATATGGATTCGGGCGAAGTATCCATAAATCGGTTACTGCGGCATTTTTAAGTCACATGAAAGTAAATCATTGATCCTAACGCGGTCAGCGGCTTGGGGTTGCTTAACTGTTAAATGTCCTTTTACGTGGTTTTTTTAGCTGCTCGAACAGAGCTGGCAAGGACACATCTTCAAAAGTATTTAAAAAAAACAATGTATTGCCCAATTTCCCAGGTAGCCGGGTTGGTACATTTTCAAACCAATATAGATTCATTTGCGAACCCATATACCATCGTTGCGATATGCTGTATTATCGCTTCCGGGTACGTGATAGTAAAGAGGTTTATGAGATCGCAACAATTAGAATTGAAAAAGCCCTGCAACAACATCCCGATTATCCATTGGCATAGACAACGACCACGAACAGCTGAAGCGGTCGATGCCGCGGTTAAGTTTCAAATTCAATTTCCCGGTGAGGTGGAGGAGTCTTGTGCCACAATTAACTCGATGCATCAGGATCGTTAGCTACTACCCTTACAATCCCAACATCTAAGAGCTTACCAGTAAAGAGTATAACGGGGGTTGAAGGTTTGAGACCACTTAAAGCCTATCTTTAAAAACAAAACAAACCCTGATGCCCGCAACCAGAAAGCTTCCATCTCCTGTTACCATATTGATGATTGTGATTGTAATTGCCGCCCTCGCTACCTGGTTAATACCGGCAGGACGCTACAACACATTGGCTTTTGCAGAAGGAAATGGTTTTGTTTTGAATACAGCTGATGGAGATCAGCTTCTTCCTTTAACACAACACACCCTCGATAGCCTGCAGGTCAGAATTTCGTTGGATAAATTCGTATCAGGAGCCATCCGTAAACCCGTTTCGGTTCCCGGAACCTACCAGCATGTTGAAAGCAATGGACAGGGGTTGATTGCTGTTTTGCAAGCTCCCTTAAAAGGCATTTATGAAACCATTGATATCGTTTTGTTCATCCTGGTGATCGGTGGTTTTATGACTATTTTTCATGAGTCGGGCGCAATGGTTCGCGGGCTTGCTTCATTAAGCCATATGATGAAAGGAAAGGAATCGTGGCTCATTATTATTCTTACTTTTCTTTTTTCCTTTGGAGGCGCATCTTTTGGTATGGCAGAGGAGGGACTTGTTTTTTACCCATTCATGGTTCCTCTTTTTTTGGCAGCGGGGTACGACTTGCTGGTGCCCGTAGCCGTTATTTTTGGGGGTACGCAATTGGGGTCCCTGTCATCTTTCACCAATCCTTTCTCCACCATCATTGCTTCCAATGCTGCAGGCGTAAATTGGTCGGATGGGTTAAATGGACGGGTAATCATGTTCATTGTTTCTACAGCCATCATCATCACATACATTGTACGCTATGCGAATAAGGTAAAAAAAACACCCTCCATGTCATTGGTGTACAGGATTGATGGACATGTGAAAACACAGTATGATACAATCCCTGGAACCAACGAACCAACGCCGGCGTTGGATGTTAAAACCAAATTACTGCTATTCCTTTTTTTAGCCACGTTCCTGGGAATGGTGGCGGGCGTTGTTTTTTGGGACTGGTGGTTGCTTGAAATGACCACTTTGTTTCTCGCATCATCTATTTTGCTGGCGGTTGTGCTGCGAATAAAAGAGAAGGTTTATGTAACCCAGTTCATAAAAGGCGCCGAAGGTTTACTCAGTGTGGCCTTTATAGTGGGTATAGCCCGTGGAGCAACCGTTATGCTTAATGAAGGGCATATCAGCGATTCTATTTTGTATTACGCAGCAAGGCTGGTACACAGTATGCCACCCGGCATATTTATCGTTATGTTGCTGGCCCTGTTCATGATCTTTACTTTATTTATCGCCTCATCGTCTGGAATGGCGGTGCTAACGATGCCCATTATGGGTGCGCTTGGGCTTATGGTGCATGTTCCGGGGCGGGAAATTGTGAATACCTATTTATACGGGATGGGTATTATGGGTTTTATAACGCCTACCGGGCTGATCCTCCCATCCCTGGCATTGGTAAATGTAAGTGTAAAAGCATGGTGGCGTTTTATCTATCCATTGCTCATTATACTTTTTATAGTTTGTTCTGTGTTCCTGGTTATCGGGATATTTTTATAAAGTTGTTAGTAAACGCTGTTTATTGGTGCTAAGTTGCCTGCCCACATTCCGGGAGGGAGAATGTATTTTGTGTAATATTGCGAAATTCATTAGAGTTCCACCCCGCTTTATCCATTGCCGGAAATACAATAGCGTTATTTGCAAATTTTAATATATTTTATTTACCTTTTGTATTCAATACTTTTTCCCGGCACCCTATTCAAGCTTTTCCTATCAACATTATTTTTTAACCCCGCCTGTCGAGAGACGGCCTAATTTAACTTACATGAAAAAAAGTTTTTCGATTTTTTGGGTAATGGCTATCATTGCCGGTTGCAACAGCAAACCCGCACCTACAGAAACTGCTGCTGCCGATGTGGAAAAAATAGACTATGCGTATGTGCCCGCCAACCATGGGCCCGATAACTGGGATCCGGGTGATCAGAAAAACGTGGCCCTTGTGCTAAAATCGCTGAAAGCATTTGAAATGGGAAATGTTGATGAATCGCTGGAAGTTTTTGCGGACAGCGTAGAATTTGCGGCTGATGGCATTGATCGAAAATTCTCCAAAGCCGAATTAAAAGCCCAGTTTTCGGATGCATGGGCCAATATGTCGGGTATGAAAATAGTGATGGACGATTACGAAACCGTGGTTTCAAAAGACAAAAAAAACAACTGGGTGTCGCTTTGGTATAAACAAATCATGACTGACAAATCTGGTAAAGTAGATTCTGTGTATTGTATGGACGATATCAAAGTTGACAATGGTAAGATCACAATCCTGGATGAAAAAACCAGAAAGTATCCCGCTGCAAAAAAATGAACCAGCAAACCCGTAAATAATTGATCGGAATTGACATCGGCTCTGATACCTTATTGTTCAGGGCAATATCCTCCCGACATCGTTGGGAGGATTCGCTTTGTAAGATACATGGATGAGATTTCATAAACCAAAGCATAAGTTTAGTGCAAAGGAATTAACTTCAATACTCACTTTCGTTTTACACAATTAATGAATCGCCATGAAGCTATTATTCTACTTCATTTGCATGATGGGTCACACCCTTGTATTTGCACAAAACTATCCCGTTGATTCCGCCAGCGTTGAACATACCGGGGTGCCCAAAGGCGAGATCATACCATTCACTTTCGATCAGTCTGCCATATTCCCGGGAACATCGCGGGAATGCTGGATATATGTGCCTGCTCAGTATACACCCGACCACCCGGCCTGTGTATATGTGAACCAGGATGGCATTCAGTGGAATGCACCAACCGTATTTGATAATCTTATTTACGCCGGGGAAATGCCGGTTACTATTGGCGTGTTCATTACGCCGGGGAAAGTATTGGCCGATAATGGCGCCAATGCGTTGAACAGGTTCAACCGGAGTTTTGAATACGATGGACTGGGAGATGCCTATGCGCGTTTTATTCTTACTGAAATTTTTCCAGTGGTGGAAAAGAAAACAACAAAAGATGGCCGGCCGATACGATTATCGCAAAATGGCAACGACCGCGCCATTGGCGGATCGAGCAGCGGTGCTGTTTGTGCGTTTACTGCCGCCTGGGAACACCCGGAGGCATTTTCGAGAGTGTTCAGTGCTATCGGAACTTATACAGGATTGAGAGGAGCAGACCGTTATCCCATACTTGTCCGCAAATATGAACCCAAACCTATCCGGATATTTTTACAGGATGGCTCGAATGACCTGAATATTTATGCGGGCGACTGGTGGAAGGCAAATGAATTAATGGAACGGGCACTCAAATTTTCGGGCTATGAAGTAAATCATGTATGGGGGGAAGACGGGCACAATGGCAAACATGGCACTGCTGTCTTTCCACAAGCGATGCGTTGGTTATGGAAAGATTGGCCAAGGGCAGTAACCAATAGTTCAACAAAGAATCAATTTTTAAGTGACCTGCTTATTCCCGGCGAGGGCTGGGAATTGGTAGGGGAAGGTTACCAGTTTACCGAAGGCACGGCAGCTAATGCAAAAGGCGAAGTGTTTTTCCAGGATATACCCGCGTTAAAAACCTATAAAATAGGAAAGGATGGTAAACCGGTTGTATTGAATGCAGATAGTAAAAGAGGAAGTGGTACCTGCTTTGGTGCCGATGGTCAACGTTATACCGTTGCCGGTGGAACAAAACAAATAATAAGGTATGATGTAAACGAAAAACAAACCATCGTGGCAGACAGTGTTGCGGGTAATGACCTGGTGGTAGCAAAAAATGGCAACGTGTATGTTACATCGCCGGATGGCGCTGTCAAGCCGGGTAAACTTTACCTCATTCGCCCGAGAGGTGAAAAACTGGTAGTAGATGAGGGATTGAAGTTTCCGAATGGCGTTACCCTTTCACCCGATCAAACCCAATTATATGTAACAGAATCAGCCTCTCACTGGGT
>DASUFG010000281.1:0-2423 GCA_036274715.1 Agriterribacter sp. | reverse complement strand
TTCACAAAGTTTGCAATGAGAACAACACAACACTCTATCCTATCTCAACGGGGTATGTTGATAAAGGTTTTGATTTCGGAAGTTCCAAAGTTCATTATATAAAACCACCGAAGGTCGCGTTGGTGACGGGGCCGGGTGTGAGTTCGAATGCAGCCGGCGAAGTATGGTTTTTGTTTGAACGCGAATTGAATTACCCCGTTACGCTTATCAACCTGGATAACCTGCCGGCAGTAGATTGGAATTCATTTGATGTATTCATTATGCCAGATGGTTATTATTCATTCTTGTCGGATAAGAACAGGGTTGATGAATTTCGCAATTGGATCAATAAGGGTGGCAGGGTGATTGCCCTGGAAAACGCTGTTTCGCAACTGTCGAAATTGGAGTGGGCTATCAATACGAAAAAAACATCCGATGATGGCGATAAAAAAGATTCAATTTATGCAGCGTTGCATAAGTACGAGGATCGCGTTCGCGAACCAATTGCAAACATCACGGCAGGATCTATCTATAAAGTAGAACTTGACAACACGCACCCGCTTGCCTTTGGTTATCCCAACTATTATTATACTTTAAAGCAGGATGACAAGATTTATGAGTTCATGAAAGATGGATGGAACGTCGGTATTGTAAGAAAAGACGAACCTGTCGCAGGCTTCGTAGGATCGAGGTTGAAACCAAGACTAAAAGATGGATTGCTTTTCGGAGTGCAGGATGTTGGAAAGGGCTCTATTACTTATTTCGCAGACAACATTTTGTTCCGCGATTTCTGGGAGAACGGAAAACTGATGTTTTGCAATGCGGTGTTTTTGGTGGGGCAGTAGTTAATTTAAAATAACGGGAGATAGGTATTAGTTGTTCAAAAGATAGGTGACTACAACACCGGTTATCAACGAAAACGCAACGCTGATCAGTGAGCCTATCAGGATGTATTCTGTTTTTTGTTCGCGTTTGTCCTTTTCTTTTTCATTAAACCGCAACAATCCCTTTGCGGTGATCAAAAGCCCGATGGCTGCATATTGTTGTTGCAACAGGAAAATGAGAATGATCATCCGCTCGAGGATACCAATCCATTTGCCGGCCCGCGCCAGGCCACCGGCATCATCGAGGTCCTTTCTCCAATTACTGGTCATTTTTTCTATAATGATCCCTGAAGGAAAACTCAGAAATAAGAATGCCGTGAAGATCACCCAGAAATCATAATTATGCCCCACCCCGGTGAAGTATTTCATTACACTTTGCCAATCAAAAAAAGCGAAATACCAGCAGCCGAGGATAACCAGCAGATGCAATAGCTGGTCAATAAGGAAATAAGGAACCGTGTCCGGCCTGTAAGATTTCCATCCATCTATCAGTGTGTGAGTGATGAAAATGGCCATGGCAAGATACCAGTATTCAAACCCGATAAATAGCAAAGCCACCGTGCCCGTGATGATCGTATGCAGATACAGGTATGGAGATAAAAAATGTCTCTTAGTGCGGTCGGTGATCCAATGCCCGCGCTGCATTACAAAATCAGTCAAGAGATGTGAAAATAATAGTTTAGTGATCCAGACCAGGCTCATACGATTTTAAATTGGGTAATTACATGTTTATATTCAGCGATCAATTTCTGTATCTCGCTCCAGGCTGCGGCCTGCAGATGCTTGCTGATCGTAGCCTGTGACTTCCTCAGTTTTTTTGCAGCCTTTATCTGCGTGTTCTGTTTCAGCAGCTCCAGGACTACTTCCGCTTGTTTAGAAGTCAATCTTTTAAAAATAAAATCGCCATAATAAGCGATCACACGAAGTGCAGCATTGGCTTGCTTATTTGCACATTGTATCTGCATACGCTGATCACCTGAAAGCTTATCAAAGGCCCGGCCCGACAAAACAAAAGCTTCACCTGTTGCCGTTCTCAGGTCCCGGAGAGGCATATTTATTTTCCCAATGCCGATGCTTCCCCTGACGTCGTGATCCAACGAATAACATCTTGCCTGCGCTCGTAAACGGAACAGCAATTCCAAAGCTTCATACGGATTTTTGACGTACACCTGGAAACTATCACCCCTGTAAAATTCAAACTTATGGCCTTTTAATAAAACGCCCAGCTGGGTAATCATCTTTTTTTCAAGCTTTGGAGCCAGCAACATTGAGTTAACAATATCGCCGGTGATCACAGCGGCAACCGGCATAAAAATTTTTTATGATTCAAATATAGCCTAAAAAGACGATATTTTTAAGATATAGCCTAAAAAGGCTATAATGCTAAATTATAGTGCTAAAAGGCTATACCTACCCTGGTTTAGACAACGCCTGCAGGAATAGCCGGCGCATTGCGGCCATCCCACCTTCACGGCATGCCATGTATTCAAAAGCTCCAGTTTGTTTTTATGTGCCGGGGTTTTGCGAAAAATTTGTGTGTTAAACGTCGGCTAATTTATC
>DASUFG010000280.1:0-3111 GCA_036274715.1 Agriterribacter sp. | reverse complement strand
CAGGCCTTGCTTACCTACAGGATAAACGCAAAATGGCAATTGGAGCTATTGGGTAATTTTTCCCAATCCAAATTCACGCTTGTTCCCGAAGAGGCGCAGTTAACCACCTCTGTACTTTCCCCGTTATTCAGTGCCAATCTCGGACTTGATGTTTATTTTGAGGGGAGAGAGGAAGATAAATACACTACCAACATGATTGGCGTAAGTGCGATACAACAAGTACATAAAAATCTGAGGCTGAAATGGATGTTAAGCAGGTTTGAAAATAATGAACAAGAGGCCTTTGATATTACAAGTGCATATTTATTCGGTGAAAGAAGTTTTGATAAATCGCAGCCCGAATTTGGATCGATCGTAAATCCACTGGGTGCCGGAACGTTTACTGATCATGCGAGGAACAGGTTATCGGTTGAAGACTGGAATTTATCTCATAAAGGCGAATGGAATAACAACAACCATTTTATTCAGTGGGGTTTAGGTGTTGAAAAAACATTGATCAATGACCATCTGGGTGAATGGCAAGCCGTAGATTCCGCTGGCTACAACCTTCCATATCCTTCCAGCCAATTACAGTTATCGAAAGTCGTGAAATCCACGGCTGATCTTGATGTGAATAAATTATCGGGCTATATCCAGGATAACATTTCATTGGGCGCAGCGTCGAATGTTACCATACAGGGTGGCCTACGGTTTAATTATAACTCGTTAAACAATGAATTTCTTTTATCACCTCGTGCGCAAATGTCGTGGATGCCCGATGCCGCTAAAGACTGGGTTGTAAAATTAGCTGCGGGACTTTATCATCAACCTCCTTTCTACCGGGAGCTAAGAAGGTATGACGGCACTGTTAACACGGCTGTAAAAGCGCAAAAAAGCTGGCAGGTGGTTGCAGGTGCTGATCATAATTTCAGGATGTGGAACCGCCCATCCAGGATGACGGTGGAGGCGTATTATAAGCATTTATGGGATGTTGATCCATACGATATCGACAATGTGCGTATCCGGTATTTTGGCGATAATAGTGCTAAGGCCTATGCTACCGGTATTGAATTACGCCTGTTTAGCGAATTGGTAAAAGATGCCGAAAGCTGGGTTAGCATTGGCTTAATGCGGACAATGGAAAAGATAGATGATTTTTATTACTACCGTTACAAAAATGCCGATGGTGAATTCATTACCATAGGAACAGAAGACCAGGTGGTTACTGATAGCGTTCGTTTTGATAAAGGATGGATGCGTCGCCCCACAGACAGGCTGGTTACATTCGGGATGTTTTTCCAGGATTATTTAACTACCAATAAAAATTTTCGGGTGCATTTAAATATGATCTTCGGAACAAATATGCCTTACAATATTCCGGGTAGTGTTCGATACCGCAATGCATTGGTTATTGATCCATACATACGTGTTGATATTGGCTTTAGCGTTTTGCTATTAGACAGCGATAAATCCAACCGCAGGAGTCATAACCCATTCCGAAAATTCGACAATATATGGGCAAGTCTTGAAGTATTTAACCTCCTTGACCGGGATAATATTATTTCCTATATGCTTATCAAGGATTTTTCTAATACCATTTATACCATTCCCAACAGGTTAACTCCAAGACTATTAAATTTTAAAATACTGGCGCGGTTTTAGAGAAATATTCACATAGTGTGTATAAGTAATGTGATGCTTTATATACGGTGAATCGTTAAATTTGGTTTAAACGAAACAGGATAGTCCGTAATTTTTGAAACCTACTTGTGAACATAAAACCAAACCACTTTGACAGAATCAATCATTAACCTGGAAACCGTTAACCCTATTGAATTTTTTGGTGTAAATAACGGCAAACTCGACCTGCTCAAAAAGAAATTTCCACTTTTAAAAATCCTTAGCCGGGGCACACAGATTAAGCTTAGCGGCGCTCCTGAACAAATTGAGACTGCAAAAGAAAAAATTGTATTGCTTATCCAGTATCTCGAACGTAATGGACACGTCAGTGAAAATTACTTTGAGCAAATATTGGGTGGAGATGATGCAGAAACTATTGACAATTTTGTTGAACGTAACAGCAATGAGGTGTTGGTGTTTGGTCCAAACGGCAAAAGCGTAAGAGCCCGAACACCCAATCAAAAACGCATGGTAGCCGCTGCTGATAAAAACGACGTGGTGTTTGCCATCGGGCCCGCCGGAACTGGTAAAACCTATACCGCCGTTGCGTTAGCGGTGAGGGCTTTAAAAAATAAATCGGTCAAGAAAATTATTCTTACCCGGCCCGCAGTAGAAGCCGGGGAAAGCCTCGGTTTTTTACCCGGTGACCTTAAGGAGAAAATTGACCCTTACCTGCGCCCATTGTATGATGCGCTGGATGATATGATTCCGGCGGATAAGCTGGGGTATTACATGAGTACGCGTGTCATTGAAATTGCACCATTGGCATACATGCGCGGACGTACGCTCGATAATGCTTTTATTATTCTTGATGAAGCGCAAAACGCCACTGATCTGCAGATTAAAATGTTTTTAACCCGCATCGGTGCTAACGCCAAAGCCATTATAACAGGTGATATCACCCAGGTCGATCTTCCCAAACACCAACGGAGTGGTTTGGAAAAAGCAACGCGTATCTTAAAAAACATTGATGGTATTACGCATATTGAATTGGGTGAAGAGGACGTGGTGCGGCACCGGCTGGTTAAGGCGATTATTAAGGCTTACGACAGGGATTATGAGCGGCTTCAGAATGTGAACAAGGACAATAAAGACCGATCGATTGAGTAAATGGCTTTTATTTTCATCAAATAGAAAAAAATCCCGCATGTAAGACGTGCGGGATTTTTTATACCCAAGTTGGTTAATTGATTTTTATATTAAAAGTAACTCAATTTTGTTTTGGGCGTCAGGGCAAGCAATGTTTCGTACATGAGCTTTATTGTATTTTCGATATCATCTTTATGCAGCATTTCCACCGTGGTATGCATATAGCGCAACGGAATGGAAATAAGAACAGATGGGCAACCATCATTTGCGTACGCAAACGACTCCGTATCGGTTCCGGTACTGCGGCTTACTGTACGCAATTGTACTGGTATCTTTTTATCCTCCGCCGTTTTTTGAACCACA
>DASUFG010000279.1:0-3910 GCA_036274715.1 Agriterribacter sp. | reverse complement strand
ACGTCATATTATATTTAACTTAACAGTAGTATCTTTTTCATGACAATGGGGTTTAGATGTAATCTGGGCAAACCGGTCGATAAAAGGTGTTGGTTTATTTGGCATTAAATGTAACGATATCGGGAATATTTTAAAAAAATCTTGAACAATAGTTTGTCGAAGTTGATGCTTCCGCTTCATAAACAAATATTATCTCAGCGCTAAGGCTAACAACCGGCATAAACCCGAAACGCTGGGGCTTCAGTAGCTTTTTCCACGAAATGGCGATAAATTTCCCCGTTTTTATCGCTTTACCTGGTGGGACATTCCCTTTTCAAAACAAAAACGGCTTATCTCAGAAAGGAGGGTAAGGTTTTTGTAGCTTTACACCTTGTTCTTATCACTTAAAAATAATCTAGTTATGAACTTTCTCGCTCTCAGCAAACGATCTGTGTATAGGTTAGCCCTGATACCAGCCGCTGCCCTTGTTTTTTCATGCAACAATCCAGGCGCCACTAATGAACCTGTAGTAGATAGTGCCAATACCATGGGATCATTATCCGACTCTGCGCATGGTATGGAACCGGTACCCATGGTTCAACACGCCGAAGCCATAATAACCGGTACTTCTGCCGATACCAGTGTAACGGGAACAGTAAAATTTGATGCCGCTGATGGTAAAGTAAAAATGGACCTTGAAATCACGATTCCGGCTAAAGCTGGAAAAAGCGTAGCTGTTCACATTCATGAGCATGGCGATTGCGGTGATGGTGGTAAAATGTCGCATGGTCACTGGAATCCTACCAATAAAGCGCATGGCAAATGGGGAAGTGCTGAATTTCATTTAGGCGATATTGGCAATGTAGAGTTGGATAGTAAAGGAAAAGGAACATTAAGCATGGAAACAGATTTATGGACATTGGGAGGCACTCCCGATAAAAACATCTTAAACAAAGCCATTATTGTTCATGGTGGTATGGATGACTATACAACCCAGCCAACCGGCAACGCAGGCTCAAGAATTGGATGCGGCGTTATTCAATAAACAATTCACCTAAGGCGGCATATTTCATTTACCACCCCGGTCGGTTTGATAACTGTATCGGGATGGTATTTTTTGTATTTATTTAATTATGGCAGTAGCCGGCTATTTAAAAGAAATGCGTACGATAACTAAGGCAGTTGGGCCTGCCTGGCTGCATCGTCGAGTATTAAAACCCAATCCTGCCCGTAGCCAGCGGTTGGCGGGGTAAATTTTTGCTGACCTTTGTTGGTCATTTCATCGGCTACACTGGTTTTCCCATTCCTTGGATTATACCATGTAGCTTTCAATTTATTACCGGATATTTTTCCGCCAATAACCGTAAACGGCTTTCCGGCAGCGGAATAAATGAATGCATAATCTTTTCCCCTGGTTGCCTGTATGCGCTCCGAAACAGCATAATCATTTTCAATAACCAGGGTCTGGTCCGGAACCCGGTCTAAAAAAGGACGCGACAGTATCAGCATTTTGAGGTACTGCATTTGAGTAGCGCCCGGTAAGTCCATAGCTTGTTGCCAGTATACATGCGGGCCGTTTACCCCTTCCCGGTAGGGTGAATAAAATTGCCACATGTCGTGGCACCCGTAGGTGTGGCCGTGTGCACCTGCAAACACATCCAGGTAAGCATACAACCGGATGTCATAGGCGTTGCTGGTACCCAATTCTTTGGCATTAAAGCAAACCGGATGATCCTCATACAGCGGTTCCCCATCCATTACCGGTTTTACCGGAGGGGCATTATAAACGGCCTGTATTTTATCGTACACCGGCATATTGCGGCAATGACCATTCTGAAACATATTAAAGGATAACCAATCGTCTTTCATAAACCATTCAGCGCTGCCCAGTGCATTAGGTTGGGGGTGAAACGTGATGAGTGGAGCTTTATCAACGCCGCATCCTTCTATGATCCCTGCAGCCATGCTGCGCCATATAGCCACATCCTGTTCATTCCGTGGATTGCGATCGCCACCCAGTACCCAAATGACATTTGTTTTGTTTTTATACCTATTGCCCAGCCACGCGCCATATCGTTTGGCATTAGCGGGGGTAAATATTTCGGGTCCTGTACCCCATACGCCCTTAAATACCTTATCGCCCCAGCTTGGCAGCAATCCAATCACCATATTATACTCGTTCGCCTTGTCAATAACATAATCCACATGTTTAAAATAGGCCTCATTGGGCCGGTCAGGATCATCATTGAGTAGCGGAAAATCACCGTAAGGATTAGGGGTGTGCAATCCGTCAAACTCAGCAAGTACAACTGCCTGGATAACCGTAAAGCCTTGCTCCGACCGGTGTTTCAGATAATATGCCGCCTGCTCACGATTGAGCCGGTGAAAGAGTTCCCAGCCTGTATCACCTAAATAAAAAAAAGGCTTTTCATTCCTGAGAAGGAAACGTTTATTATCACTTACCCTGAATTGCGCTGTTGCGATTATGCATGATAACAGGCATAAAAGGAAAAGCATTGTACCTTTCATTGGAAATAAAATTTAAGGTTATTGCTTTGGTATATCATAAAAGGGAGCCGGTTCTTATCATCCTTTCCTCACCAACCACTTAAACATTTCTCTCCAGGTTACCTTTTTGCCATATAGTAAAATGCCGGTGCGGTAAATTTTAGCGGTAACCCAGGTAAAAAATAAAAAGGTGAGCACCAGTAAAAACATAGAAAGCGCCAACTGCCACCAGGGAACGCCGTAAGTAATCCTTCCCATCATAACAATGGGGGAGGTGAGGGGGAATAAACTTCCGAACAAAGCGATTCCACTGTCGGGATCGTTAATCGCCTTGGTCATGATAACAAAACCCAATATGAGCGGCATCATAATAGGAAACACGAGTTGCTGGGCTTCCTGCTGATCTTCACTTACCACGCTGCCAATTGCTGCGAACAATGCGGCATACAATAGATAGCCGCCGAGGAAATAAAATATAAAGCAAAACAGAATTAAACCCAATGGAAGGGAATGGAGTCCTTCAATAATGGTTGTCAGTTTACCTGAAGCCACCTGCTGCGTTGCCGCATTAGTAAGAGCGGGATCAGAAAGTTGACGAAACACTTCAGGGAAAATAAAAGGAATGATCAATTGCAGTAAGCCCATCACAACAATCCATATGGCAAACTGTGTTAACCCCACGGCGCCGATACCTATTATTTTCCCGAGCATCAATTGAAAAGGCTTGGCGGAACTTACGATAACCTCCGCGATGCGGTTTGTCTTTTCTTCCATGACGCCACGCATTACCATGGTGCCGTATATAAGCAGTATCATATAGATCAGGATGCCCGCAATAAAGGAAACCGCATAGGCTACCCCGGCTATACTTTTCTTTTCTCCTTTACCCGAGTCTACAGCGTTTTCAATGGTTACATCTGCTTTTATTTTCTTGTAAATTTCAGGATCAATGTTTGCTTCTACCAGCCGTTTTCTTTCAATAGCCTGGTTGATCTTTTTTTCCAATGCCGATTTTACAAACAGGTTAACCGAAGCCTGGCTATGCACTTTTATCTGCGCCGGGTCTGTTCCTCCGAATGCGGGTATGTAAAGAAATAAGCTATAGCCTTCTTTCTTGTATTTACTTTTAAAAGATTGCTCCGTTTCATTGTGTATAAAGTTGTATGTGGACTTGTCATTTTTGACAGGTTCTATTTTACCATCAAACAGGTTGGCATCATCGAGAATAGCAATATTCTGGGTATTGCTTTCACCGCTGATGGAAACGGCAATGATGATGGCATAGAACGCTATGATTACTATAGGTACCAAAAGAGTGGTAAGTAAAAAAGATTTTCTTTTTACCCGCGTCATGTACTCTCTTTCAATGATCAGTCCGATTTTATTCATACGCTAAAATGATGAAGTTGAAATATTGTATAGT
>DASUFG010000278.1:0-2956 GCA_036274715.1 Agriterribacter sp. | reverse complement strand
AGTAGTGGGGTTAATGTGCCTGCATGTTTTTACCGAAGGCGATAGCAGGCAATTTACGGCGCTCAAGCCCTATGCGATGAAACTGGGTGCAGCCTTTCAAAAAGTAAATTTTTTGAGAGATATAAAAGACGACTACCAGTTATTGGGAAGGGTGTATTTCCCTGACGTAGATATGATGGATTTTTCTATGGATGTGAAAAAACAGATTGAACAGGAAATAGAACGCGATTTTAAAATGGCATTGGAAGGCATAAAGCAATTACCGGCATCTTCCAAAGGAGGCGTGTACCTCGCTTATGTGTACTATCAATCCCTGTTCAAGAAAATAAAGAAATTACCGGCCCAGCGAATACTTACCGAACGGATACGGATAAACAACGGAAAAAAAATTGGATTAATGCTTAACAGTTTACTGGAATTTAAAATGAACCTGATTTGATGAACCGAATATTTTTTAAACATACACAGCACGATCAACAAGCACCTGGATTCCGATGAAAATATACCACTTTGTAACCGGGCAATTATTGCCGATTGGCATTAACGAGGCATGGGATTTCTTTTCATCGGCCAAAAACCTTGCCCTGATCACGCCCCCGGAGCTTCACTTCAAAATCCTTACCGAGCTACCCGAAGCGGAGGTTTATGAGGGCATGATTATCGATTACAAAGTAAAGCCGTTGCTGGGAATACAGGTACAATGGAGAACGGAGATTTGCGCTGTTGATAAACCGGTGTTGTTTACCGACAGGCAGCTGAAGGGTCCTTACCGACTATGGGAACATACCCATACTTTTACAGCAGAAAAGAATGGAGTATGGATGCGTGACAGCGTGAAATACCAATTGCCGCTGGGCTTTATCGGAACAATTGCCCATTCGCTGGTGGTTCGGAATAAAATCAGGGAGATATTCAGTTATCGCAAAGCTGTACTGGATAAAATGTTTAACAACGATGAAAACCTCAATGATTAATATAGCTCTTGTATTGCTGTCATTCTTCAGCATGGAGTTTGTAGCCTGGTTCGCCCATAAGTATGTTATGCATGGTTTACTTTGGCGGCTGCATAAAGACCATCACAAAAAAGAATCAGCGGGCTTCTTTGAACACAATGATTTCTTCTTCCTGATTTTTGCGCTTCCGGGTATTGCCGCACTGCTGTTGGGGTTGTGGAGCAATATGGGCTTTCTGTTGTGGATAGGTATTGGCATCACCTTATACGGACTCACCTATTTCTTTGTTCATGACATATTTATTCATCAACGGTTTAAGTGGCTGAGGAATACCAACAACCGGTATTTTAGAGCTATCCGCAGGGCACATAAAGTGCATCACAAACATATTAATAAGGAAGATGGCGAATGCTTTGGTATGCTATGGGTACCTCCTAAATATTTTCGGAACGCTACCACAAAGAAAACGCGATGAAATTCCTTTACCTGAAGATCAACCTTTTTTGCCTGCTCATCCCGCTCCTCTTTTCCTTTCATCCACGGCTGAAATTCCATAAAACCTGGTATGCCTTTTTCCCGGCCGTTTTTATAACCGCCATTTATTTTATACTTTGGGATATCTATTTTACAGATCATGGTGTGTGGGGATTTAATGAAGAATATGTCACGGGCTTAACCATCATCAATTTACCGGTTGAAGAAATGCTCTTCTTTTTCTGCATACCCTATGCCTGTGTATTCACCTTTCACTGTTTACAGGTAATCCTCAAAGCTACATTACCGGAAAGTACTGAAAGCAAACTGACAATAGCCCTGGTGGTACTTCTGTTCATCACAGGTATAATATGCTATCGAAAAATTTACACCGCCTGCACATTCATTAGCTTGGCCTTCCTGCTTGCTTTTTTAAAGTATTATTTACAAGTAAAATGGCTTGGTAAATTTTATATCGTTTATACCATGCTCCTGTTGCCGTTTTTAATTGTAAATGGTTTATTAACCGGGAGCTTTCTGGAAAAACCTGTGGTTTGGTACAATGCTGATGCCATAATTGGCACAAGGATTGGAACGATCCCTTTCGAAGACATTTTTTATGGAATGGAATTGATACTCATGAATATCATGATCTATCTACATCTGATACACAGAAACGAAGTCAAAAAAACCGCCACAATCCCAAATTAAGACCAAATTAACGCATGAAAAAAACACTACAGGTAGCCAACGGTATCGCATTATTCCAAACGATATTTGTCAATTATTTTTCGATTACCGGTAAGTTTGGAGGGAATACCGTGAAGACTGTTTCAGACGGCTACAAAAATCTTTTTACACCTGCAGGCTATGCTTTTTCCATCTGGGGATTCATTTATATGTTGCTGTTTGCTTTTGTGATATACCAGGGTATTGGCTTGTTCAAAAAGCGCGACGACGATGATTTTGTACTGAAAATTGGATGGTGGTTTGTTGCTTCCTGTATGGTCAATAGTATGTGGGTTGTAGTGTGGGTATATGAATTTATCGGGCTTTCTGTCTTAATCATATTGATCTTACTCTTTTCATTACTGAAAATTGTGGTAAACACCAATATGGCGAATGGAAAAGCTTCCCCTCAAACCAAAGTATTCGTGTGGCTGCCGTTTTCTATTTACTCCGGATGGGTTACCGTTGCGTCAATCGCTGCTGTTGCAGCATGGCTGACCAAAATTGAATGGAATGGGTTCGGAATTCCGGAGGTGACCTGGACGATTGTTATGATTTGCATTGCAGGAGCCGTTAACCTGTTTATGACCTGGAACCGGAATATGCCCTTATTTTCACTGGTTGGGGTTTGGGCGCTGCTGGCCATTGCAGTGGCGAACCGTTATGAAAACCCGGTTATTGTGCAGGCAGCATGTTTGGCATCGGTAATTTTATTAATCAGCGCAGGCATTCATTTCTTCCGCAATAAAAACGTAAAGGGTGGAAGCAGGTAAAGAAAAAGTATTTTTTGGGTTGGGTAA
>DASUFG010000277.1:0-7280 GCA_036274715.1 Agriterribacter sp. | reverse complement strand
TCCTCAATTGTTGTAGTGCCGGGATAATCGTCTTCCTTCAGTCGTAGCAACACAATATGACCGGCATGCGATGAAGGAAAACCGGAAACTTCTACATCGTTGCGCATGATATTTTTTGTGGTGGAAAGGGGATCATCATGTCCTGTAAAAAAAGTTTTCTGGTGATACCAGCTGGGCCCCCAGGCTAACACAGCAGCCACATCCAGGTTTTCACCCAAAGCCTGGCGCCACATATCCAAAGGCTTTACGCCTTCTTCCGGGCTATCATAATGACTGCAACCGGCAGCATGAACATGATGATCCGCGCTAAACCAACCCAGCTTCGACATATTGATCCACCGCTTCAATTGAAAGGAAGCAGCAGACTCTTCCACACCCTCCGGGATCACAAGTTGTACCTTTTGTGTTACATATTCGGGGCCATGCGAAACGGTAACATTGTATTTTCCCGGAGGCAAAAGCACATGTTCTCCATCAGAACGGTAAATCTGTGGTTGAAAGAAAAAATCCGGGTACTCATCGTAGGCGGCAATCCGTCGTGAAGGCAATGGATAAATTCCCACCAGGGTGGCCGGAACCTTATAATTTTTATCAAAGGGCCTAAACTCACGCTGCGCCGCCGTTAACCGCAGTTCTGAATTCACTACGGTTTGTACACTATCATCAAGCACACGCTCTACGCCATCAGTAATCAAAAAAGAAGCCATGGCTGGGGAGCCATCCTCGTCTTTTATGCGCAGCGTTACTTTTACGGAAGGACTGATGCTAAAAAGAATGTTCACCGTATTACGGAAGCCAATATCCTGGGTTCCCTGGCCCACATTAAATCCGATTTCCACTTCACGCTGACCGGCGTCTTTACTGTATAGCTGCAATATGGCATACTCCAGCTTTAACCCTGAAAGATTGGGGAGCATCGGCCGGTTTCGATAAACCTGCATTTCAAGAAAGCGGTCGGCTACCTGCCCGGGCGTAAGGATTTTTTTTTCATCAACACGAGGAGCAAACGATGGAGCATACAAGGGTGTTGCGGCGTTAGGACTTTCGGCTTCCAATTTCGCCGTTATTCCGGCTTCGTTGTTTACTTTAACGAGATAACTCACCCAACCGTTCTGAATGAGTTTTGCTTTGGCAGGACCTTTTACAACTTTTACTCTTGATTCAGGATTGATATTCACCATCGCCAGGCAATAGGCATCCAGAATGTTCTGTACCTGTTGTACCGTTTCCTTTGTATGAGGCTGATGCTGGAGCGCTATTAATTTTTGTTCATCTTCTGTTGAAAGGGAACTGCCTAAAAAAGACAGTGCTTCCTTTAAACGGACGGCCTGTGCAAGCAGGGGCTGCGGCTCTACATCAATACTTGTGCCGGGGTTTGCAGGTGAATGATGCGTTTCGTGTTGGGCAAATAATGGAATTTGTATGTTAGTAGCAACTACTACGAATAAAAGGAGTGCTTGCTTGTGCATTTTTTTATTAAAATTAGGCAATTGCGGGATCATGTACAATGCGCCTCATAAACCACTTCGCGTTTTGTTCGAGGACCGTCGAACTGCATACTGTGGCCAATGAAGCGGGGCTTGGCCAGGAAGCGCTGGAATAAAGCAGCCTCTTTTGCATGGTTGGCTTTGTGGGCAGAAAACGCAATCCGGGCAAAAACTGTCCCTTGAAGAAAAGGCAAGCTTATTACTGGCCGCCACCCATACCAACCAAAGTTGCCTGCAGGCGGTAGATTATATGTATTCAGCCGCAGGAAGCACAGCTATTTATACCCGGAATAAACTGGCACATTACTTTGCCGATGCCCAGGTAGCCAGGCAGCATGGCTTTGTAAACGACAGTCGTTACGAAACCGCTGCGCAAGTGTATTTAGGACTCCAGCCCGACTTGCCGGTATTGGCATTTTAGGGTTGCCGGCAACTTCTTTACAATAGTGGTCTCCCGGGTGGCTAAGTATCCCGCTTTAAAAGGAGAGTTATTCGTCGCTGCTTATATCATTTAGGCTGCGCCATGGGCATTACCTGTGTTCCCTGTCCGCTAACCATAACCCACCGATCGCTGATTTTTACCAGCACTTCAATCCGTTGCACATCATATTCAATGATATTACCGGCAGGCAATTTAAAATGTGCATGCACCCTTCTGTTCACCACAGCCGTATCGTTATACAGCCGGATAGAACTTGCATTGATGTGATCTTCGGTGAGACTGATGACCCCAAAATTAATATTACAATGGTGATGAATATACGCCTCCTTTTTAAAGTATGCGCCCGTTGGAATGGCGCCCACAAAATCGGCAGATAATAATTTTTCAAAAACTGCAGCATCTTTTTGCACCAGGGCATTATCAATAACCAGGAGCGTATCCCAAATTTGCTGCATGTCACTGTTTACATCATGCGAATTCATATTTTTTATTTTTGCCGCAAAACTATGACCAGGGATATCAATTCATTACTGAAGTTGGATAAGATGTGAATGTTGGTGGATGAATTGTATTCCACGACTTCTGACAAAGTCCGTTGCTATTGCCTTAAACGATCGCCTGCTGAACGCAAATCCAGAATAGAAATCGTTGCATGGAAGGCTGTTGCAAAAAAAATCCCCACCGGTAACCGGCGGGGAAATATAAAAACGACTGGAGCGGATTATTTGCCGGCTACCAGGTTTATTTTAAAGTTGATTTCGTCGCTGATCAGGTCGTCTTTCATACCTTCATAAGCTACGCCCCAATCTTTACGGTTAATGTTGAAGTCGGCCTGGGCGGCAAAACGGTCAGCAGTGCTTTCCAATACATCCGCTTCGTAAGTGATGTTCCTGGTTACATCACGGAGGGTGAGATTGCCGGAAATGGTTACCTTACCACTATCCTGGTGTTTTACTTCGGTGATCTCAAATTTGCTGGTCGGGAATTTTTCCACCGCGAAAAAATCGTCCGATTTCAGGTGGTTCTCCAACTTGGCTTTAAACTCAGGACTGGTGAGATCCTTATCTTCAAGTGAAGCCATATTGATCACAAAAGTGCCGCCACTCAACTTACCGTCATTTACAACAAGCTCGCCACTTTCGAGGTCAATGGTGCCCGTATGTTCACCGGTTACTTTTTTACCATGCCAGGTAATAGATGAACCGGCTGTATCGATAGCCAGTTTTTCGCCAACCACTTCGGCGGCAGCAACGGCGTCTTTTGTTTCCGCTTTATCGCCTTCGGGATTGCTTACACAACTTGCCGCTATAGCAGCAATGGCAAAAGAGAATAGTACTTTTTTCATTTGTTTATTTTGTTTTGACTTTAGTGCGCAAAACTAATGTTTAAACATTGATATGAACACAAAAAATCATTTTTCTTATCCCCAATTCCGAAAATAAATCATACCACATTGATAATCTATCAATTGAGATAGGCTGATGTCAATATGGAGATGGTTTTGCAACAATCATTGCCAAGGCGGTTAGGAGAAATGTAATAGGCACACGAAAACCCAGCCTGCCGGCTGGCAGGGAATACTGCCCGTTTTCGTGTCTGTTCCCTGATTTGGCTATTGTACTACTGTGGCTTCAACCACAACAAGCCTATTGTAGGTATCTGGTTCAACCAAAATCCCAATTTATTAAACATCTTCACGACTTAAACGACTAATTCTAAAATATAATCTATTGCCTTGCCAAGGGACACAGGCTGTTTATTACAATAAAAAACCTGTAAGTTTCCGGGAGGAATCTTACAGGCAGTAAAAAATTAATATTTTGAACGCAACCCCGGCATACCGCAATGTTGTCGTTATTTCTTCTTTTTCTGACTTTTAGGCGCAAAAATGATCATCATCCGCTTGCCTTCCAGTTTAGGCAACCCCTCGGGAGCGCCCATTTCAGACAATCTTTCGGCAAACTTCAGCAGCAATAGTTCTCCGCGTTCCTTAAACATAATGGCACGCCCCTTAAACTGCACATATGCTTTTACCTTATTGCCGTCTTTCAAAAAATCTTCAGCATGCTTCGCTTTAAAATTAAAGTCGTGATCGTCGGTATTGGGTGTAAACCGGATTTCCTTTACCTCAGAAACCTTGGAGTTGGCTTTCATTTCCTTCTCCTTCTTCTTCTTCTCGTAAAGAAATTTATTATAATCAATCACCTTACATACTGGTGGATCGGCGTTGGGGGATATTTCAACGAGGTCGAGCCCCTGCTCAATGGAAATTTTCAGTGCATCCTGGATGGAGTATACGCCTACTTCTACATTTTCGCCCACAAGCCTTACCTGGGGCACTCTTATCATGTGGTTGGTACGATGTTCCTGTTGTTGTTCTTTTCTGAATCGGGGATTAAAATTTCCCCTGGTAAATTGAGGTCTTGGTGGAAATGCCATTTACGATTTTTAAAGTGATACTCCTTATCAGGGAGGTTTTAATTGTTATAGTTAAGTTTTAAATGAGATGTTGGATTTTGAGTGGGAACCGAAGATCAAATTTGCAACGACTTCCATTTGAACACTTTCTCCGGGCATTATTCAGCTGCCCTGTTTTTTATTTCATCCCTTACTTCTTTAACAAAATCTTCTACAAGTTTCACACCGGCATCGCCTTTACCCTGTCTTCGAACAGCTATTTTGCCTTCATTCATCTCTTTCTCTCCCACCACCAGCATATAGGGTACTTTTGCCAACTCGGTGTCGCGGATCTTTCTGCCAATTTTTTCAGGTCTGTCGTCTATTTGAGCGCGAATATCAGCATTTTTCAACGATTCCAAAACATTTTGTGCATATTCCATGAACTTGTCGCTGATTGGTAAAATCTTTACCTGCAATGGCGCCAGCCATAATGGAAATTTGCCTGCGTAATGCTCCAGCAAAAAGCCAATAAAGCGTTCATGAGTGCCTAAGGGCGCCCGGTGAATGATCAATGGTGTTTCCGCCCCATTTTCTTTATTGGTAAACTCCAGTTTAAACCGCCTGCCCTGTGCAAAATCTACCTGGTTGGTGGCCAACGTAAATTCGCGGCCGATGGTGCTCCATATCTGCACATCAATTTTAGGGCCGTAAAATGCAGCTTCGTCCTGTACCTCAACAAATGGCGTATTGGTGCGCACCAGCACGTCCCTTACCAATGATTCGGTTTCTTTCCACAATTCCGGCTCATTTACATATTTTTTTCCCAGTTTGGAGGCATCGTGTAAACTCAGGCGCATCACATATTTCTCAATACCAAAAATTTTAAAATATTTGAGGTACATTTCATTCACCGCCTTAAACTCTTCGTAAAACTGTTCTTTGGTGCAATATATATGGGCATCATTCATGTGCAGGCAACGTACCCGCATCAGTCCGAATAACTCGCCACTTTGTTCGTAACGGTAGCAGGTACCATATTCAGCCAAACGATAAGGAAGGTCTTTGTAACTTTTAGGCTCGGCTGCAAAAATTTTATGATGGTGCGGACAGTTCATTGCCTTCAGGTAATATTTTGTACCATCCAGTTCCATGGGTGGATACATACTCTCCTCGTAGTAAGGTAAATGACCGCTGGTTAAGTATAAACTTTCTTTAGCAATATGTGGTGTAACCACTCTTTTATAGCCCGCCGCTTCTTCTGTTTCTTTGGCTAATTTTTCCAGCGCCTCAATAACAATGGCGCCATTGGGCAACCACAAAGGAAGTCCCGGACCCACTTCATCATCAAATGCAAATATGCCCAGTTCCTTACCCAGTTTACGGTGATCCCTTTTCTTCGCCTCTTCCAGCATCAGCAGGTATTCATCCAATTCCTTTTGGTTGGGGAATGTTACGCCATAAATACGGGTAAGCTGTTTGTTCTTTTCATCGCCCTTCCAGTACGCACCGGCGATATTAGTAAGCTTGATTGCTTTTATTAAACCGGTTTGCGGAATATGCGGTCCGCGGCATAGGTCGGTAAAGCCGCCTTGCGTGTAAAAAGTAATCCCGCCATCATCAAGTCCCTGCAACAGGTCTAATTTGTATTCATCGCCTTTGTCTGTAAAATATTGAACAGCATCGGCCTTTGAAATTTCCTTCCGGGTATAGGGATTATTCTGCCGCGATAATTCTATCATTTTTTTTTCGAGGGCAGCCAAATCTTCTTCGCTCACTTTTCTATCACCCAGGTCCATATCGTAATAAAATCCATTTTCAACAGGTGGACCTACCCAAAATTTCACGCCTTCAAATTGCGACTCTACCGCTTCCGCCAGCAAATGTGCAGAGGAATGCCAGAAAGTGGATTTACCTTCTGCATCGTTCCATGTCAATAATTTTAAAGTACTGTCTGTATAAATTGGCCGGGTAGCATCCCAAACCTCACCGTTGACCGAAGCAGCCAGCACTTTTTTTGCGAGTCCTTCACTGATTGATTTTGCTATATCCAATGCGGTTATGCCTGGTTCGTAATCGCGTACTGCGCCGTCCGGAAAAGTAATTTTCACCATATATATTGCTCTTATTCCTGAAAAGGAGTGCAAATTTAACGAACTATTGGCGTATCATTTCATTTCGTGCCGCGATTTCCTTAGTATTGAGTTTAATTTTGTTGAATAAAGTTTTGCAAGTAATGAAAGGTTGTTTGTTGTTGTTTTTAGCACTGAGTTCTTTTAGTTCAATGAGCCAGAATCTTAGCGGGCAATGGCGGGGATCGTTCAACAATGCGGGCAACGTAGTGGCAAGCGATGGAGAAACAGAATATGTGCTGGAATTGTATATCAAGGGAACCAAGGTAACCGGTTATTCCTACTCCTATTTTAATTACCCACAAAAAACGTTTTATGTAATATGCAGGCTGGATGGAAGCTATGACCCTTCGAGCAAATCGGTAGTAGTGAATGAAGAAGAAAGAATTAAGGGGAATACACCACCCGCCTGGTCCGATTGTTTACAAACCCATATCCTTACTTTTTTAAAACAAGGCAGCACCGAAAAATTGGTGGGCAGATGGCGGGGATACCGCCCGGACGGATGTGGGGTAGGCAGTACCGAACTGGAACGAAAAACCTTAACCAGGGTAGTACCGCCGAAAGCGTCAACAGCACCGGTTAAAAAAGCCGCACCATCAACAGCAAAAACCAATAAAACACCACCGCAAAGTGCTGCAGCTAAACCTAAGTCCAGCCCCCCGGTTGCAACCAAACCAGCGCCCAAAAAGAACCCGGCTCCAGTAAAAAAAGCGCCGGCTGCGCCTAAAGTTGTAGTACCCGAAAAAGAAGCGCTTGCTCAAAAAGAACCGGATAGGGTTCCCGATTCCGGCAAAGTAACTTTACCTGATATAAAATCAA
>DASUFG010000276.1:0-5208 GCA_036274715.1 Agriterribacter sp. | reverse complement strand
AAAAACACGCATCGCATTGCTCGCAATGCTCCTGGTTCCTTTGATGTCGCTTTCGGTGTTGATCATATTCCTGGTCTATGACCAGTTGGGGGTGTTGGGTTATGCGCTTAAAGTGCATAACCTTCAAACCGGGTTATTGGTGGGGTTTTGCGTGAACCTGATTTTTGAAACGCTTTTTGAAGCGGAATATGCCCTGGGAAAACACAAAGAAAGTATCGAAGAAAAAAACGCACTGCGGGCTTTGTCTGTTCAGCAGGAATTTGACGCGTTGAAAAGCCAGGTCAATCCTCATTTTCTCTTTAATTGTTTCAATACATTGTCGTCCTTAATTTCGGAAGACAAGCAAAGGGCCGAAACCTTTTTAGACGAGCTGAGCAAGGTGTACCGCTATTTGCTAAGGAATAATGAAGATGGTTTGAGCACCGTGGATAACGAAATACAGTTCATTCAATCGTATTATAAGCTTTTACGCACCCGCCATGGTGAAGCCGTGCAAATGAACATGGAAATAGATAAGCGTTACCTGCCATATTTGCTGCCTTCCTTATCGTTGCAATTGCTGGTGGAGAATGTAGTAAAACACAATTCATTGTCGAAAAATCACCCCGTCGTAATTGATATTTTTACCACCGCAGGCAATAAATTAGTGGTAAATAATAACCTCCGGCGCCGGGTGATAAAGATACAGGGTACTAAAGTAGGGTTGCACAATATCGCCGCTAAATATAAATTACTGAACAGGGAAGGCTTCCAGGTAATGTCGGATGAAAGAAATTTTACGGTAGTGTTACCATTAATATGGAATGGTAACATGGAAGACAAACTGATTTCGAACACCAATAAAGTAAAGACACTTTAATATGAAAATACTTATTGTAGAAGATGAAGAACTTGCTGTAAAAAAATTACAGAAAGCACTGGCCGGATTGGACGTTTCCTGCGAAGTAGTAGGCGTAACCGACAGCATTAAAAGCACTGCCGGATGGCTCGAAAAACATCCATCACCGGATTTGATATTGATGGATATTGAGCTTGCCGATGGACAGAGCTTTGAGATATTTAATATTACCCAGGTAAAAAGCCCGGTTATTTTTACCACATCGTATGACGAGTATGCGCTCAAAGCCTTTAAAGTGAACAGTGTTGACTATCTGCTGAAACCTATTCAAAAAGAAGAATTGCAGGCCGCACTGGACAAATATAGAAACATGAAATCCTCCTATAATAATAACGCGGCAGAGCCCGGTGTGAACATCGATAACCTGGTAAAAGAACTACAGCTAAAATTGCAACCCAAAGAGTATCGTAAACGGTTTTTAGTAAAACAGGGGCAGAAATTGGTAAGTGTTGATATCGGGGACATTGCTTTTTTTTATAGCGATGGCAGGTTAAATTTCTTTAAAACAACAGACAACAAAAAGTTTGTGGTAGATTATACCATGGATGAGCTGGAAGATATGCTTGATGATCAAAAATACTTTCGTATCAGCCGCTCCTTCTATGTATCCATCGGGTGCATAGACCAGATCCACGATTATTTTGGAAACCGGTTGATATTGCATCTGAAACCCGAAGTGGATAAGGAAGCCCTGGTGAGCCGTGAAAAAGTGACTGACTTTAAGAAATGGATGGGAAAATAATTACCGGGATGCCGGGATTTTTAGTACAACCAGCGAGTGTGCCTTATCGATGTATATCTTCAGTTTTGCATGCATTTCTTTCAATCTTTTGTTCATGTCGTTGGTTTGTAAAAGACTTTCAAGCTGTTGTATATCGCCTTCTCCGTTTTGAAACTGAAAGGTGCACACGATATGTAGTTTTTCAAGCGCGATATGAATCCCGTTGTTTTGGGCGCCGCAATGAACGATTGTTTTGATGATTTCCCTGAATAGTAAAAACCATTCAAGCCGGAGTTTCATATTCAGTTCAAGCTTTTCTATTTTTTTATCAACCAGTATATCAATTTTTGTGGCGTGGTGATTTTTTAAGGTATCCGTGTACTCCTTCATGCGGTCAATGGTTTTGCGCATGCTGTCGTTTTCGGGATCGATGCTCCAGAGCATATCATCCATCGCAATAATCATGTTGTGACTTTTTTCGTGGATCTGTTCCAGGTATTCTATTGATTTCGCAGGTTCACTGCCGGCTTTGAGTGTGGCTATTTCACTTAATATATTGATGTTATTTAAGGCCGTGTTCACTTCTTCATACAGGTTGCCTGCGATATCGCTGCGCATTTTATGCATATTTTCTTTTCTCTTCATCCGCTCCTTATCGAGCCAGTATACCAGGCCGCCTGCCAGTAGTGCCAGCAGGCTATAAAACAGCCAGCTTTGCCAAAAGGGTGGACTGATGACTATCCTGAGTTGTGTGGAGTTAATGCTTGGCACCCCATCTGCACTTTCAGCCCTCACAATAAAGGTGTAAGAGCCCGGTGGCAGGTAGTTATATACCGCTTCATTTGCCTCAGTAGCTTTTCGCCATTCTTTGTCAATTTTTTGCAGTTTATAGTAGTAGCTTATTTTGTTCCGGTTAAAATAGCTCAACGAAGAGAAACCGATGCTGACAGAATTTTGTGCATGCGATAGCCTGATGGTTTTTAATTGTAACAGGGAATCCACTGAAAGTGGAGCGTTAAATAATCTGAAACCCGTAATCGTTACGTCCCTGGGCGCTGCATCTGTTTTTATATCATCCGGGTTGAAAACGAGGAAGTCGTTTGTGGAACCGAATATCATTCTTCCATCGGGTAACTGGTAAGTCGCAAGGTCGAAATTATCATTCGCAATACCATCGGTTCTGTCGAAATAGGTAAACGTTTTCTTCTCCAGGTTCATTCTGCATAAACCATTCAATAAACTGATCCATACATTACCATTCCTGTCCTTCCCGATGCCCACAGCCGCTTCTGAGGGTAATCCTTCGGAAGCGGTAATATAGCTGATGCTGTTACTTTTGGTGTTATAGAGGTTTAAGACCCCGGTAAGGAAAATGATAATACTATCATTATATACCAATGCCGATGCCACATCATTGCTTGATAACCGCAGGGAACCGGGGCCGTTAGTTGTTAAATGAACCATCACGCTGTCGTTGGCCGGGTTTATTTTAAACACCCCTTCGCTCACGGTGCATACCCACACAAATCCTTTTGAATCCACTAACATTTTTTGAATCTTAACGTCCGGAATATTGTTCAGTTTCGAAAAACCCGAATCAAAATGATGTGTTGCGTTTGCCGGGGTCCATTTATATACCCCAATGCCATGTGTGCCAAGCCATATATTTCCATCATGATCTTCAACTACCTGCCGTATAGTTCGGCCCCGGAAAATGGAAGGATTGTATTTTTTTATGGAATTCGAAACCTGGTTGTACAGCATAACCACAGCAGGCTGGCCCACCATCCAAATCGTTTTCTTGTCTTCCAGCGGGCACATGCCCCAAATGGAATATTGACGCAGGGTACCCTTATCATTCATGTTAAGATCAACGTTGTTCA
Organism: Agriterribacter sp.; assembly: GCA_036274715.1. Lineage (GTDB taxonomy): Bacteria > Bacteroidota > Bacteroidia > Chitinophagales > Chitinophagaceae > Agriterribacter. Next base: position 1,706 of record DASUFG010000276.1, on the reverse strand, counting down.
AACGATCATCATACTTGTACAGTCCTTCATTCCATGCACTGGCTAAAAGATGACCGCTATTGGTGCTGGTAAACGACAGCAAGGTGCCTGTTCCCTGTTTTTGGGTAACAGGGTTCATGTGATCAATGCTCCTGAAGAATTGCCTGGAGGGGTTAAATACATAAATTCCGTTGTTGTCTGTAGCTACCCATATATTTTGCTCCCGGTCTTCAAACAGGCAGTTTACCATTTCATAGCTGATGCCCTTTCCGTTAAGATGCCCGTTGTACACGGGGTCGAATTTTTTTTGAGATTCATTGTATTTGGCAAACACATTCAACCCCCGCAGCCAAAGGGTCCCGTTTTTTTGTTGAAGAATAAAACTGGGCTCAACATATTTTTTATCCGGCGAGGCTATCTTATACGCTTCTACAACAGCTTTTTGCGTATTTAAATCGTAACAATAAACAAGTGGGTAGTCGGCCGTAAATGGCCAACTCAAAAACCATAGCCGATGTTTTGAATCAACTCCGTAATTGCCCAGTCCCTCAATATTTCCGTATTGTTCAATGAAGGGTTCCTTTTCTGCATTGTGTCCCCTGTAGCTGAGTTTATGGGTGGTTTTATTGTATACCGCCATGCCTGAGTCTGTTGAGATCCAGTATTTTTTTGAAACAGAATCATCCACTACGCTGGCAATTCTCCAGTTGGGTGGAGCCGTAAATGGATTATATACGGATGCGAATTCATTGTGCTCTTTATTGTAAGTGAGTACCTCAGCATGCATAATGGCATAAATGAGGTTGCCTTCGCTGTCCTCCGATAAACCTCTGATGGCTTTAATATAACGCTGTTTGCTCAGTGTAGCCCTGGCCTCTTTAAACCGGAATTTTTTTGTATCAAAAATGCCGACTTTGCCGTTATTCAACAATACCCAAAGGTTTTGATGCCGATCAACAAGCAACTGGTAAATATAATTGTCGGGGAGTGAATTAGTGTCTGACGGATTGTGGCGGAAAGTCAGGAACTTTGTTCCATCAAATCGTTGTAAGCCATTAATGGTTCCTATCCACATGTAGCCCTGGTCATCCTGCACAATGCTTACCGCGTTATAGCTCGCCAACCCTTCTTTCACCGTGTAGTTGGTAAATGCATATTGTCTGCTATCCTGCGAGTGCAGAAATTTTGATAAGAGTAAGAGGTAAAAAATGTAACGGTATGCTATTCTCAAGAGCCGGGGATTTTGTGTGACGAAATTAGTTAATGCCCGATAAAGTTTGAAAACGAATTCAATAATTTATCTGTTCCCGGGGTATGCCAGGCCCCTGCTGTCGCGTGTGTTATATCCACCTATACAGGTTTCTACACCCGCCGCATATGTGCCATATCATAAACCGGTGAAATAACGGCAATAATAGTTACTATAGAAATACTTTTCTCCATGGTATTTCCACGACGGATTTTAATAAGCGGACGTGTTGATTAATCACTCTATACATCATTTATCGCAGTTCATGCATGCAGCGCTTCTTTTGACGCAGATCCCGAACAACCTTTGCACCATCAAAAAAAGAAAAAATGGGAAGATTCAAATTTGCTTTACATGTGTTGTTGATGGTAGCTGGTTTTCCATTGATGTTGTCTATCAACCTGGCACACGCCGGAAATGCTGATAGTAAAAGGATGGTGGGAGAAAAAAGCACCATTAAGCCGGAGCCCGGTATAGT
>DASUFG010000275.1:0-3208 GCA_036274715.1 Agriterribacter sp. | reverse complement strand
CACTAAAGCTCTCTAACAGCTTCTTTAAATTGTCTTCCCCTGTCTTCGTAATTTTTAAACAGGTCGAAACTGGAACATGCGGGACTCAACAAAACAACGTCTCCCTTATTAGCCAAATGAAAAGCAGCATGCACTGCTTCTGCAGCACTTGATGTATTTACCATTACTTCAACATCTTTTCCAAAAGCTTCATGTATTTTCCGGTTATCCAAACCCATACACACAATCGCCTTTACTTTTTCTTTCACCAGTTCCAGTATTGCTGAATAGTCGTTTCCTTTATCGATGCCGCCCAATATTAATATCACAGGGTGCGTCATGCTTTCCAGGGCATACCAGGTACTATTTACATTGGTGGCTTTACTGTCGTTAATAAATTCAACACCCCGAACGGTTAACACTTTTTCCATCCTGTGTTCAAGGCTTTCAAAATTTTCGACCGCCTCCCTTATTTTCTCCTTTCTGATGCCGATAGTCATACCGGCCAGCCCTGCTGCCATAGTATTATACTGGTTGTGTTTTCCTTTTACGGCGAAATCCAGTACACTCATAACAAATTTTTCGTTGTTAAGGTTTATAGTCATTGTACTGTCGTTAACATAAGCCCCTTGTGGTAGTTCGTGCTGCATGGTAAATGGCAATAAATTAGAATGTAATGGGTTTGCTTCCAGAAATTTTGTTATCACGGGGTCATCCGCGCAATAGATGAAATGATCTTTGTGCGTTTGGTTTTTTGTTATATTGAATTTCGAGCGGATATAGTTTTCAAACTTGTAATCATAGCGATCCAGGTGATCTTCGGTTATGTTTAATAACACCGCGATATCCGGATTAAAAGTTTCTATATCATCTAGCTGAAAGCTACTTACCTCGGCCACATATAATGGTTTGGGGTCAAGCGCCACCTGCCTGGCAAAAGAATAGCCAATATTGCCTACCAATGCGCAGTCCACCCCACCCGTTTTACAGATATGCCCTATCAATGCGGTAGTGGTGCTTTTCCCATTGCTGCCCGTAATGGCTATTATCCTGCTCTCACCTTTATGCCGGTATGCCAGTTCTATTTCACCAATTATTCTAATTCCTTTCGCACGTATTTGTTTCACCAGTTCATTTTTCTCATCAATGCCCGGGCTTTTGATGACTTCGTCTGCATTTAAAATATTTTTCTCCGAATGTTTTTCCTCTTCAAAGGCAATATCATATTGTTGTAATTCGTTTTTATAACGCTCCGCAATGCTGCCACCATCCGATACATACACATCATAACCCAGCTTACGGCAAAGGATAGCTGCTCCCACACCGCTTTCGCCGCCGCCTAATATGACCACTCTTTTTAACATTGCCTTTTTCTTAAAAAAGGGTCTTTCAATGGATTGATTTTGCCGGGAAAATTGCATACATCACTTTTCATTCTTCACTTTTATATCTTTTATTACATTTTGTTACCGCATTTTAAATGTTGCCAATGCAAACAGTACACATAAAATAGTTACGATCCAGAAACGAACGGCGATTTTGCTTTCGTGATAACCGAGTTTTTGGTAATGATGATGCAAGGGACTCATTAAAAATATCCGCCTGCCTTCGCCATATTTTCGCTTCGTATATTTAAAATAACTCACCTGTAGCACTACGCTCAGGTTTTCAACCAGGAATACACCACAAAAAATAGGGATCAGCAATTCTTTGCGTACTATAATAGCCAGCGATGCTACAATTCCTCCCAGCGCCAGGCTGCCTGTGTCGCCCATAAACACCTGCGCCGGGTAGGCGTTGTACCACAAAAATCCTATGCACCCCCCCACAAACGCGCCCACAAAAACCGACAATTCTCCGAGGTTAGGGATGTACATGATATTCAGGTATTCCGCAAACCGTGTACTGCCGCTAACATAAACAAATACACCAAGGCAGGCACCGATCAGCGCGCTTACTCCCGCTGCAAGTCCATCCAGCCCATCCGTAATATTGGCCCCATTTGATACCGCCGTTATGATGAAAGTAACAGCGATAATATAGATGATCCATGTATACTTATCTGCTCCTTCGCCTATCCAGCTAATCAGCCTGCTGTAGTTAAACTCATGACTTTTTACAAAGGGGATAGTGGTGATGGGAGTTTTTACCACCGCATACCGATGCTCTTTCCCTTCCATTGTTACAATGGTGTCACCTACTTTCTTCTCTCCTTTTTTCAAAAACCCATCCTGCGCTGTAATTGCTGTGGGGTCGTAGTACTCTCTCCAAACCACCACTCTTTCATTAAAATACAGGGTGGCCCCAATGATAATGCCCAATCCTACCTGCCCTATAATTTTTGAAACACCGGCTAAGCCATCAGTGTCTTTCTTTTTATATTTTTCTCCTTTTGCAACCGCTGTTTTCCTTGCTTTCAGTTTCAGGTAATCGTCCATAAAACCAATAATGCCCAGCCAAACGGTGCACAGCAGCATTAACAGAATATATACTTTACTTAAATCGGCGAGCAATAATGTGGGGATGAGGATAGCCAGCAAAATAATGATGCCTCCCATTGTAGGAGTGCCTTTTTTTTGTTGCTCCCCCTGCAGTCCCAACTCACGTACGCCTTCGCCTATTTGTTTCTTTCGCAGCAGGTTAATAACACGTTTGCCATACAACGTTGATATTAAAAGTGACAGCAGTACTGCCAGCATTGCTCTGAAAGTAATGAACTGCATCAGCCCGCTGCCTGGGAACTTAATGCCTTCATTTCTTAACCAGTCAAAAAAGTAATACAGCATGTCCGCTTTGTATTTAAATAGTTTTTATAGCAAGCCAATAATATGCTAAATCTTTCCACCCTGCGACTTTTCATTTTCCAAGCAACTCAAACATTTCATGTAACACCTGTTTATCATCAAAAGGATATTTTACTCCATTGATCTCCTGGTATTTTTCATGGCCTTTCCCGGCTATCAATAAAATATCTTCTTTATCTGCCAACGCAACGGCTGTTTTGATGGCTTCTTTCCGGTCGGTAATGGAGATGTATTTTCGTTTTGCCGCTGGCAGCAACCCATTTTCCATGTCACGTATAATGTCCTCTGCTGCCTCGGTTCTCGGGTTGTCGGAAGTAAACACCACTTTATCGCTATGCCCACAGGCCACCTCAGCCATTACCGGTCTTTTGGTTTTGTCGCGGTCGCCACCGCAGCCAACAACAGTTATTATTTTTTCGTGACCT
>DASUFG010000274.1:0-10073 GCA_036274715.1 Agriterribacter sp. | reverse complement strand
TACAAAAAGATATACCCGCCAATCATTCCAATACGACGGTAAAGGGTACCCGAGGAAATTGGTATAAGCCGGCATCGCCAATTGTAATAATGCGATGGCAGAGATGGCCGCAATACCGGCAAACAGCAACGACTCTACGATGAACTGCCATGCCAGTTGCCTGCGCACCGCTCCCAATACTTTTCTCAATCCCACTTCTTTTGACCGGTCGGTGGCCCGTGCGGTGGCAAGATTCATGAAATTAATGCAGGCGATTAAAAGGATCAGCAATGCGATGCTCATAAAAATGTACACCATTTTTTTGCTTCCATGTTTAACCTGGTCGTAACGATTTTCCCCTTCAAGATAAATGCCTTCCAAAGGATGTATGGCCAGGTCCATGGAAAAACCACTTTCCCTGTAAAATTTGCCCATGTACTTGTCCATAAATGCCGGCAAACGTTCCTGCAGTTGCCGGGGATTAACGGCTGGATTGAGTTGAATATACACAAACAATCCATTACTGGGCCATTGGTTAAACCAGGGGGTATTGTGCCAGTGAGTCAGCGGAACTACCATGTCAAAATCCAGGTGGGAATTAACGGGAACATCTTCTGCGATGCCGGTCACCTTAAGTTTCAACTCTTTATTATAATCGACCACTTTGCCCATCGGGTCTTCATCGCCAAAATATTTCTTTGCGGCAGACGCAGTCATCACAATGCTTAATGGATCGTTCAGTACCGTTGCCGGATTTCCCCTGAGCAAGCGGAAGCTGAAAAAATCAAAAAAATTACTGTCGGCGAGATAGATTTTCTTTTCGTTGAAAGCCACATTATTGTAGCTGACCAGGTCATTGTCGGGTTGTATCCTCAATGTCTGCTGTATCGCATCCGGGTAATCATTCATTAATGCGGTGGCGTAAGGCGGTGATACCCAGGGTATTTCTCTTTTCTCTCCATTGATTTCGCCAACCCGCATAATGCGGTAAATGTTCGCTCCATTTTTATGAAAATTATCGTAGCTGAATTCGTTGATGATGAACAGGAAGATCATCAAACAGCAGGTAATACCTATTGTTAACCCGAGAATATTGATTAACGAAAACATTTTTTGTTTCCGGACATTTTTTATCGCCAGCAACAGGTAATTTTTCAGCATAGAGAAAATGTTTACGGTTTTACATATCCATCAGCTATAACAAGAGAAAATCGTTATTGTGGTTTAAGCGCGTCCAGGCCAATCTCGCTCTCATATTTCTTAATGATATTTTGTTTGTCTTCCATCGATTTATTCCTCGCGTTGACTGATTTTTCATAAATAACTTCCTCTCCTTTTTTAACAAGGCGATATTTCATATGCAGGATGCCGGATTGAGGATTATACGTTATTTCCCTGGTATAAGGATGGCTGCCACCAACCACATCTGATTCTGCGTACCGGCTTTTTGATGTAACCACCGGCACATCGCTGTTTACCTCAACCGGTTCAACGGGTGGGAGGGGAGCAACAGGCTCAACAACCATTTCCGGAACGGCGGGTTCTACCGGTGGTACCGGAGGTATTGGCGCAACAGGGAAAGGAATACCTAAGGAGTCGTATACTCTTTCTTTCAGGGCTTCACGCCCTTCGGCGGTCAGGGCTGACACGTCAAATGTTTTATCGTAATTGACCGCTTTACCGTTAAAGGTTCCCTTTATTTTAATTGATAATTTTTTGCCATCATCGTTAATGTTTTGATAGATGCTATTTTTATTCTGTGCAAAAGCTACAGCACAAAGGCAGGTGACAATAATGACCAACACTGTTTTCATGATGAATAATTTAAATGAATGAGATAACATTGTTTTTGACGCTACAACAACAGGTCATTTGGGAACCAATTATATGCCTCTTTATATTGTATTGAATTACAGCATAATACAGGGCTAAGCTATACGAAGCAGTTCGTTTTTGATACAGCGGGTGTACGGTTTTGATACAGTTCCGGGCAGACCCGGCAACCGGTTAATTTTTACTCCGATCGCAAACTTTTCATCCCGCAATAAGCGGGATCTTCGCATCGCTTCGTTATTCACTTCGCAATGCTTCGACCGGATTTGCTATCGCTGCTTTTATTGCCTGGAAACTTACTGTTATCAATGCAATCAGCACCACCAATATTCCTGCAGAAGCAAATAACCACCAACTCATCTCAATACGATATGGATAGTGCTGCAACCATTTATTTGCGGCTATATACACTAATGGTGTTGCCATTATCAAAGCAATTGCAACCAGCTTTATAAAATCAGTTGAAAGTGTCGTAACGATTTGTTGCACCGATGCACCAAGCACTTTGCGTATTCCGATTTCTTTTGTTTTTTTTTCTGCCGTTAAGACAGATAACCCAAACAAACCAATACACGAAATAAATATGGTAAGTATAGCGCCAAATAAAATAACCTGTTTCCATTTTTCAACATCGGCATATTGTTTCCTGTTTTCCTCGTTTTTAAACACATAAGCATAAGGGTTCATCGGGTAAAACTGCTGGTATGTTTTTTGTATCCATTTTAAACTTGTAGCTGCTGTGTTGGGCTTTATTTTAATATAATAAGTTCCATAAGAGCCATTCATGTTAAATAACTGCGGTGTTATTTTTTGGGTTAATGATGCAAAGTGATAATCTTTTACCACGCCAATTACATGATACGTTTCATTGCTGCTTCCCAAAATCTGTAAAGTTTCGCCAACCGGATTTTTCCATTTTGCAGCTTTTGCAAAACTTTCATTCACAATAATAGATTGTGCAGCATCAGCGGGAAATGCTGTTGAAAAATTTCTTCCTGCTATTAATGGGATTTTTAATAAAGGCAAATAATTTTCATCAACAGTTTCACCAGCAAAGTATACGTTAGAACCAACTGCATTTTTTGTGCCACTACCCCATTGGCCAGCATTCTTTACACTAACGCCAACAATGTTTGGGTTCTTGAGCAATTCATTTTTAAAAGCAGCAGCATCGGTATTTTTTAGCCCGTTTTTATTCACAATAACAAGATTATCGTCGTCATACCCCAAATTGGTTTTGGTTAATAAATTAAACTGTGCATAAATGGTATAGGCGGCAATGATTAAAAATGATGCCAGCGTAAACTGCAGTACCACCAACGATTTTTGCAGGTAATTTTTTCCTGCTATTTGAAAACGGCTGTACAAAGTTTGTACGGGATTGTAACCGGATAATACCAATGCTGGATAAAAGCCTGCAAGCAGGCCTGTGATGAGATACAAAGCGATATAACCTGCAATTAATTTTGCATCGAACAGATAAGCAATTGCCAATGCTTTATGAGCAAGCTCATTGAACAACGGCAATGACAATTGCACCAATACAATAGCTAATACAAAAGCAACAGTGCAGAGAAAAAACGATTCGCCGAGAAATTGGACGATCAACTGTTTTCTGTCGCTGCCCATCACTTTGCGGATACCGATTTCTTTTGTACGCTTAACAGACCGTGCAATAGTGAGGTTCACGAAATTGATACAGGCAATCAGCAACACAAATAATGCGATGCCCGAAAGTAAATAGGAATACATCGGGTTGCTGGCGCTGGTTAAGCCGTTGCTTGCAGGCATTGCTGTGTTCAGGTGTATGGCACGATATGGTTGCAAAAAATATGTACCCATAGGAATATCATCAGGATTGCCACCATCATTTTTCAGCATTTCATAAAAAGTTTGTTTTGCATCTGCAACATAAAAACTCTGCATTTGCTTTTCCACTACCTGCTGGTGTACGTTATCATCCAGTACTACAAATGTGGTCAGGAAAGAATTAAACCAGTTATGGGTATCCTTTACATCGGCGTCAGATACTTTAAAAGGCAGCAGCGCATCAAATTGCAGGGAAGAATTTTGTGGACAACGCTTTGTAACGGCCGTTACTTTGTAAGGAACAAAAATGGTATCTTCTTTTACCATCACTATGTTGCCGACAGCATTTGTTGTAGCAAAATATTTTTTTGCAACGTCTTCACTCAATACAATGGAATGTGGTTCTGTTAAACAGGTTCCAGGGCTTCCTGATAATAAACGGAATGTAAATACAGAAAAGAAATTGGAGTCAACATGTAATACGCCACCCTGCTCTTGCACTTCGGTTCCTATTTTTATGTCTTCAGCACCACCCTGCACACGAACAAAAGATGTTATTCCGGGAACATTTTGCGTAAACCTCGGCCCCTGTAAAAAACCTGTGGAGCCATTTAGATTGATGCCGTTTGCTTTTCTGGCAATACGGTAAATATTGTTTAGATTTTTGTGAAACCTGTCAAAGCTCACTTCATCTTTTACATACAGCATAACTAATATGGCACAAGCCAATCCCAAACTCAAACCGGCAACATTGATAAGGGTGTAAACCTTATTTCTTGTAAGATTCCTCCACGCGATAATCAAATAGTTTTTAAACATAAAAGAAGTTTGTAGTTCACCATTTGTTATTTACAGTTGCCGCTTCAAAAAAAGCATCCTGGTCACTCTGCCCGGAGGGATTTTACCGGGTTGGCCAGCGCCGCTTTGATTGCCTGGAAACTTACCGTAACAAACGCTATCATTAACGCAATGCTTCCAGCGAAGGCAAACACCCACCAACCGATGTTGACGCGGTATGCGAAATCCTGCAACCATTTGTTCATAAAGTACCAGGCAACAGGAGACGCCACAATAACGGCTATTAAAACAAGCACTATAAAATCGACAGACAGCAGTTTTACAATACTTTGCACCGAAGCACCAAGCGTCTTTCGAATGCCGATTTCTTTTTGACGTTGCATTGCCATAAAGGTGATGAGCCCGAATAAGCCAAGACAGGCAATCACGATTGCCAGGATCGTGAAGGATGTCAAAATTTCAGCAAGTCGCTCTTCGGCTTTATACAAATCGTTAAACGCCTCGTCCATGAAATAATAATCAAAAGGAGTTTCGGGGTCATATTTCTCATATATTCTTTTCATGCGATCAATCAATACAGGAATGTTAGTATGAGGGTTGATCTTGACAAACAAACATCCCCCGTTGCTTGTCCACAACGAACTGCCGTCATTGTCTGCTGTAACGGTCAAAAGTAGTCCACTAATTTTATGCTCCAACGACGACCAGTTGAAATCTTTTAATACACCGGCCACCTCAAACTGATCTACTTTTTGATTAACCGGGTTTTGCCCTAGTCCCAGTTTTTGAATGGCAGATTCATTGAGAATGACGCTGTTTTTCTTCCTGTAAAAAAATGGATCAGTTGGGGGAAGTTTCCATTTTAACCCGAGCATCGGAATAAATTGCTGATCGACATCCAAAGTCGGTATGAGAATCTTCTTATCGCTTCCGGGCGGACTAATTCCCATCATGTCATATCCTTTGAACAAGGGATGTAATGCAACACTGAACTCTTGCGTCTCTGGAAGAACACTTATATCCTGTTTGAATGCAGCATAATGTTTGGAAACACCTGTTCGGAACGGTATCATTAATATATTTTCCCTGTTAACGCCCGTATCTTTATGTTTGAACAGATACATTTGTTTTTGGATCACTATGCCGCAGATAATAAAAACAACGGCGATTGAGAACTGAAAAACAGTAAGGATTTTTCTCATACCTGCACCACCAACACCCTGCCTGGGCGTTCCGGATAGTACTAATACCGGCTTATAAGTGGATAGAAGGATAGAAGGATACATGCCTGCAATAAAGATTGTAACGATAAACAATCCTGCAAATGCCAACGACACCCCGGAGGAGTAAAGAAAGGATGAGTCAATATGTAGTTGTAAAAAACGGAAGAGGAATGGCTGGGAAAAAAAACATAGGATATATCCCAATACAAATGATATCGATGTATATAATGCAGACTCTGCAAAAAATTGCATGGCAATGGTTTTCCTGCCTGCTCCGATTACTTTTCTTATACCGATTTCCCTGGCACGTATAGACGAACGCGCGGTAGACAAGCTAACATAATTAATAAGTGCAAGTAACAAAACAAGCGCTGCTACAAAAGGGAATATTTTAAGATATTTGAGATTGGCGGAGTCGGGACCTGACGCCACATGAAGCTTCGGTAATGGAGTTCCAACAAAGCGGGTAGTGGATTCGGCGTCGCCATCCCTTTCTTTTGCCAATTGCATCAGGGTGTTTTCAAGTTTTGCAATTTGACCAGGCTGCCTTACGAGAAAATACGTTGTGAAATCGTTTTTTTCATTTTTTACAAGATTACTTAATTCCCTGATGGATAAGATACTGGAAAGGGAGGCAACAAAGTCGTACCGGATGCTGGAATTGGAAGGGGCGTTTTCAGCAATACCGGTGATGAGAAGATTGTATTCATTATTGTATCGAACCGTTTTACCAACAGGATTTTCACCACCAAAATATTTTTGCGCGGCATGTTGAGATATAACAACGGAAAGCGGGTTCCGTAATACCTGCTCTTTGTTTCCCTGCAACAATTTAAAGGAGAAAAAGCTAAAGAAATTACTGTCGGCAAAAAGAAATTGGGCTTCTGAGAATTTGTGCGAAGGTTCTTCGGGGTTTTGAATAATCGTATTGCTTTCTGCATTTTTTATTCTTAAAAAACTTTCGACAGACGGGTTCCGTTTGCTGACCATTGGACCCGCTGAATAGTTCAGGTATGGTACGAAGACAGATTCCGGTCCAATCTTCAATTTAGTTTGTATCCAATAGATCCTGCCTGCATTTTTATGAAAGCTATCGTAGCCTGATTCGTGGTTTACATACAGCACAATAAGCATACATGCGGCCAGCCCGATCGCCAGTCCAGCTATATTTATTGCAGAATAAACTTTATACCGTACAAAATTTCGCCAGGCGGTTTTGAAGTAATTTTGGAACATACATTTTGATTTCTGATTTAAACACACTTCAAATTTCAAATCAGCCTGCAGCAGCCAGGCGTCAAATCATTCTGTTCTTAAACCCGCCGCGGCGGGCAGGCTTTTCATCCCGATGTGTATCGGGATTTCGTATTTGATCACTCCGTTCTCAATGACTTAACAGGATTGGCTATCGCCGCTTTTATCGCATGGAAGCTCACTGTTACTAACGCAATAATAATAGCCACAACACCTGCCGCGATAAAGACCCACCAATTGATGTTCACCCTGTACTGGTAATCCTGCAACCAATGATGCATCGTTGCCCAGGCAATGGGAAATGCAACCAGGCAGGAAAGCACAACGAGCTGCAGAAAATCTTTCGACAACAAATTGGTAATGCCCGATACACTGGCACCCAGTACTTTTCGTATGCCGATTTCTTTCGTTCTTCTTTCGGCTGTATAGGCCGCTAAAGCAAATAAACCCAGGCAGGAAATAATGATGGCCAACGCTGCGAATACCCGCGACAGCTTGCTGATGAACATTTCATTTTGAAACATGGCGCTAAACTGGTCGTCTACAAACCGGTAGTCGAAGGGGTAAACGGGATTGTCTTTTTTCATCACCGCCTCTATTTTTGCCAATGCCAATGCTGTTCTTGCCTGCGGCTTAATGCGCACATACATCACCGACGCTGTATATTCGGGCTGCATGCAAATAAAGATTACGGGATCAGGTTTGCCATACATATCGCCATATACGTAATCATTTACCACGCCCACCACAGTAGCCATTGCAGTATCACCTTCCTGGTGCAATGTTTTGCCAATGGCGCTTTCTTTTGTCATTAGCTTAGCAAGCGATTCCGTAACAAGTACATTAATGCCTTTCTCATTGCCTATTGAATCGCCGGGAAAAAAATCTCTACCCTCCAAAATTTGCATACCGGAAGTGTTCATGTATTCGGGGCTCACCGACCTGAAGGAAATCAAAATTTTATCGCCGGGGGCTTTTCCCTGCCAGGTCATGCCGTCGGTGTTGTTGCCACCATAAATCGTTTCATGGTCGGAGATGGCTGCATTGTCAACGACACCGGTAGCTAAAAGGTCCTGCTTGATAAAAGAAAAATTCTTTTTCATATCGCCCCTTACGTTTATTTCTACCAGGTTGTTTTTGTTAAAGCCAAGTTGCCTGCTTTTTACATGTTGTATCTGCTGGTACACGATAATGGTACTGATGATCAGTATAATGGAGATGGTGAACTGAAGCACCACCAGCCCTTTCCTGACGAAAGCCGCACTGCCCGTTTTTGACTTCAATCCTTTTAAAACGGACGTAGGATTAAAAGAAGATAAGTACAGTGCCGGGTAACTACCGGATATTAGCCCGCACAGGAGGGTAATAGCCAGCAGAAAAAGCATGTGAACCGGGCTACCCAAATGCAATGAAAGTTTTTGCTGCACCAGCGTATTAAATGCGGGCAGCGTAAACAATACAATCACTACTGCAATTATTGCCGACATTACCGCCATAAAAAACGCTTCCCCCATAAACTGGAAAACAAGCCCTTTTTTTCCGGCTCCAAGCACTTTGCGTACGCCCACTTCCCGTGCCCGTTTTTCGCTTCTGGCGGTGGACATGTTCATAAAGTTGATGCAGGCAATCAACAAAATGATCCATGCGATAACGGAGAACATCCGTACGTATTCGATACGCCCGCCACCGGTTAATGCACCATTTTCAAACTCATCGTAGAGGTGCCAGTCGTTCATGCCAAATAATACGAGGTGGCTGATAGAAGCGGGGACATGCTTTTGTATATAATCGCGCAGTTCCTTATTTACCGTTGACACATTTGCTTTTTGGTTCAACTCTACATAAGTGGTAATTGAATTGTTGCTCCATTTGTGCAGCCAGTCGCTTTGCTGAAAATAAATTTCAAACGGAACCACCCATTCAAACTGCAGGCTGGAAGTTTGAGGTAGATCTTTTAACACGCCGGTTACCACATAATCCTGCCTGTTATCCATCCGCACTGTTTTGCCTATTACATGGGTGTCGCTTCCAAAAAATTTCTTTGCCGTTTTTTCGGTAATTACAATGGAATACAATTGGGAAAAAGCGCTGTTGGCATTGCCCTGCACAAAGGGCAATGTAAACATGCTGAACAAGGATGGTTCTGCATAAATACCTGCAGCATACATGGGTTTATCATCAACCGTAAACAGCATATTGGTATTACCCTCCGATTTGCGACAGGTGTTGGCGATACCGGGTATCCCTGCTTTAATGGCCGGGCCCAGCAAACCCGGTGTGGACCAATGGGTAAATATGCCGGCACTATAAGATTCATTCACTCTGACGGCGTATAGCTGATCTTTCTTCAGGTTTGCCTTATCATAATTCATTTCGTTTTCCACCCATAAAAAAATAAGCGCGGCGCATGCGATGCCAGTGGCCAGTCCGAATACATTCAGCAAACTGTATCCTTTGTTTGTAGAAAAATTCCGGATGGTGGATTTGAGAAAGTTGCTGAACATGGCTGGTTATTTGTGGTTTGTAGTTTGTGGTTTATGGTTTGGGACCGATAAACAGTTGAGGTGGGCAATAGCTGTGCCAAGCGGGTAAGTGATTGGGAATGATATTGTTATATACAACGATTGGTTTTGAATGTCCGGAAACGGACAGTATTTGTGCGAAGGCGTACAGGTTGAGCTGCTCCTTTCCCCTATAACACGGTTAGTTGTTAACCATTGGGGCTCGAAAACATGGAGATACACCGGCATCCTGGTGACTTAACAACCTGTGCTTCTAATAAAGAGTTTGAAGTGGATTGTTTGTAGTTTTTCGTTTACCGTTTTTTTTCAACTTCAAACTATAAACCGTAAATATCGACCCAATCACTCCATTCTTAAGCCCGCCACGGCAGCCAGGCGCTTCATCCCGGTATCCACCGGGATTTCGTATTGCTCATTCCGTTCTCAAACTCTTCACAGGATTTGCCATGGCTGCTTTTATCGATTGGAAACTTACCGTTATCAGTGCGATCAGCAAAGCAATAATTGCTGTGCCTGCAAATACCAACCAACTCATATTTATTTTATAAGCAAAATCCTGCAGCCACTGATGCATAAAATGCCATGCTATTGGTATTGCTATGATTATTGCTATGGCAACCAGCTTTAAAAAATCTTTTGAAAGTAAGGTTGTGAT
>DASUFG010000273.1:0-2410 GCA_036274715.1 Agriterribacter sp. | reverse complement strand
GTGGCCGCCGGCAAAACAATAATATATGATCTGACGCTGGAGCAAAACCAGTTCCTGGGAAAAGATAATAGTCTTGAAAGGCTCTCGCCCAATGCGGCGGTAAATGATCTGAACAGAACGGCATACAAGTATGACATTGCTGCCCCTTTTATTGCAGCTGCCTATAATATTGATGATGGCGTATATCTCGGAGCTGCCGTAAAATATACGACGCATGCATTCAGAAAGGAACCTTTCAGCGTTCAGCAGCGATTATCAATTGCACACTCCCTGGAAACAAAGGCATATAATTTCAGGTATGCATTGGAAGGAATAGACGTGATCAGGAATATTGACCTGGTGCTATTGGCCGATATCAGGGCGCCTAATAATACGATCAATTTTTTTCGCTATGGCAATGAAACCGTATTCGATAGATCGGATGGGAAAAATATTCTTTATTATCGTACGCGTTTCAGCCTTGCAGATTTTGTAGTTCTCACAAGGTTTAATATCGCTTCCAATACAACGCTGTCTCTAGGGCCATTCTTCCAGCGCTTCGCCATGAATGAGAAAGATAACAAGAGCCGTCTCATCACAACCCCATTCCTGAATGGCCTGGATTCTATAAGCCTGTTTAAACAAAAAAATTTCGCCGGACTGCAGGTAAGTACTATAGTCGATAACCGGAATAGCGCTATCATACCTTCGCGTGGAATTTTATGGCAGACCACCATGCGTGTGAATCGCGGATTTGGATCTTTCAGCCGTAACTGTACGCAGCTGAATACGGACCTGGCTTTGTATTTCAGCTTTAATACACAGGCCAATCTGGTGATCGCAACGCGGTTTGGCGGAGGCATTAATTTTGGTGACTATGAATTTTTCCAGGCACAATACCTGAGTGGTACGGAAAATCTTCGTGGTTATCGCAAATACAGGTTTGCTGGAGATAAGGCTGCTTTTAATAATACGGAGCTTCGGATCAAGCTCGCCGATTTCAGGACTTACCTGTTGCCTGGCAATTTGGGTATTATACTTTTTCATGATATCGGCAGGGTATGGGTGAAAGGAGAAAATTCTTCTACCTGGCATACCGGTTATGGCGGAGGATTCTGGGTTTCTCCTCTGCGTAGGTTTGTTGGAACCGCCTGTTATGGATTCTCAAAGGATGGTGGGTTACCGTTTGTATCGTTGGGATTTCAGTTTTAGACTTTTGTTATATTTTTCCTGCTTCCGTTTTTGTATATTTATGAACCTTATGTCCCTCCGGTTACAGATATTAATAACTGCATTTTTGTTTTGCATTTTTATATTTTTTATATCCCGCAATACAGTGGTCATAAGACAGTTCCCTTCACCTTCTGGCTTTTTTACACTGGTGACAGAAGAAGACTCTACAAACCTTGAATCGGTGGTAAACTCAATGGCCCGGTATAATCAATTTGACGAAGAGGCAATAGGATATGGTGGATTTACATCGGATCAATATAAGCGCTATCGATATTTGTCCAATATTTCCACCGAAAATGATCTTGTGAAACTGACGGATTATCCTAATGGGTGCGTGAAAGCCTACGCATTCAGAGTACTGAGAGAAAGAAGGTCCGGGAAATTACAGCAAATATTAGAGAAGCATCTAAGAGATTCGACAGAGTTTAATTACCAGAGTGGTTGCTCGGGAAGCCGATTACCTTTAAATAGGTTTTACATTAACGAGTGTGATGGGATATTACCGATCGAAGTCATAACCAAGTATAAGAGGGCAATTTCACACTTCAAGCTGCACCATGTTTAAAAAGCCCCCAATTTACTGGAGCATAACCATTGTCATGTTTGTTCTGCTCGTCTTAATATCGTATAATACTTCAATTCTTTACAACAAAAAAGGCGAACCATTATTTATAATGATTGAGTTTGGGTCAACAGCCCTGGCAATATTGATTATTGGTGTTGCATTAGGGGCGCTTATGGCGCTTATCCCATTTAAACGTCTTAAGTATAGCCAAAAATTCCGGTTAACAATCCCAATTTGCACCACTTTGGTCATTTGCCTGGATCTGTACGCCAGTACCCAGGAAGCATACCTGATACGCAAACACATGGCTGATCAGAAACTGTACAAGGATGTACAAATACCACAGGGGCTCGACTGTTCATCGGTTCATGACGGTACTTTTGAGACACCCTCATTGATCATTGAACGGCATGGAGACTATCAGAAACAGACCAGTAAGATTTCAGATGAAGTAGAAGAATTCAAAGTAAAGTGGATATCCGATTGCGAGTATTATTTAATTTCCCCAGAGGATTCCACTGATATACTGAAAGTAAAAATAATTAAGGTAACTCCGGATGGCTATGATTGTTTTGCCACTATAGGTAAATGGGCCGCCGCGGCCAGTTTGAAAAAGCTTAAGGTTGATCATTT
>DASUFG010000272.1:0-2747 GCA_036274715.1 Agriterribacter sp. | reverse complement strand
CAAGGATAGATGGTTTCCACACCGTGCGCTTCTCCATTCATAATCCCGGGAACAATGCCTTCAAACAAAGTATGTTTCAGCAGTTCGGGTACATCAATATGCTTTGGAGTAAGTCCGCCGCGCAGCACATTATCAGAATTGGACATCAATTCAATATTCTGACCTTCCAGGTAGGCATGCGGCACACCTGCTCCCTGGAATATAGCCTGACCGGGATGCAACTGAACGATATTAAAAAAATAGATCGAAAATATGCCACGATCTATTTTAGAATAAGAATTTCCGGTTGAGGCTAATGCTTTACATGCCCAATAGGCGGGGTCGGATTTGGATAGCCGGTTGGCTTTAAATAGAGGTTCCATTTCCTGTAGTAAAGGTTTCAACATGCCATCCACCGTGGTTTGCGGCATTTCCATTACCTGTTTGTATAATCCATAATAGCCTTCTTTCTCAAACAAGGGCACCAGTATGTTCAATGCTTCGGTTTCCCGCAAGGTCTGTAACAGCAGTTTTTTTTCTTTAAAGCCATGCAGCAGCCAGAATTCGCTCAATGCCAGCATTACTTCGGGCTTGTGGTTATCGTCTTTGTAATTGCGATGCGGCGCATTCAGCGGGATCCCCGCTTCGTTTTCCCTGGCAAATCCTTTAGCCGCTTCTGCTTTGGAAGGGTGTACCTGGATAGACAACATCTCCTTTACATCCAATACTTTAAAAAGGTAGGGTAATGCGCCAAATGCCGAAGCTACTTTTTCTCCCAGCCAACCGGTAGGGTTTTCCTTTACCAGTTCAAGCAGAGTGGTCGTCCGGTTCTCATTCAATTGCACCAGCGAGGGGCCGCTTTGGTGCGCCCCCATCCAGTATTCGGCGTAAGGTTGTTGGGTGGTATTGTTTATTCCCAATAATTCTGGAATATATGCTGTTCCCCCCCATGCGTAGTGCTGTACTTTACCGGTAAGTGTATACATTGGTCTTGTTTAATGCTTTAGTCATCAATTCCTTTTTCATACCATTCATCTACGGCTAAATTTTTACCATCAGCCGCCGAAGTTGCCAGTTCATCGCAGCGGTTATTATAGGGATTATCTGCATGTCCTTTCACCCATATAAATTGAAGGGCATGGTTTTGGGAAAGTTGGTAAAACTGCTTCCACAAATCTTTGTTTTTTTTGCCACCTTTAAAATCTGTAGCGATCCATTTTTTCAGCCACCCTTCTTTTACCGCTTTTACCACGTACTGGCTATCGGAATAAATAGTAACGGGCATATGATTTTTTTTTAGCGCTTCCAAAGCGGCAATCACAGCCATTAGTTCCATACGATTGTTGGTGGTAAGCCGGTAGCCCTTTGATAATTCTTTTTCGGCAGCGCCCCATTTTAATATGGCACCATAGCCACCTGGGCCCGGATTGCCACGGGCCGCGCCATCGGTATAGATAATGAGATTTTGTTGAGACATTCCTGTTAAGCTTGAAGCATTAAAAACCCGGATTTCGAAATTTAAGACTTCGAATTTGATATTATTATTTCACCTGTCATATACGTAACGGCATACCCACTCATTAAAACTCTTTCACCCGACAGTTCGCAGTCTAAATGCCCTTTTCGGCGTGATAGCTGTATGGCTTTCATTTTGTTTATTCCCAGTTTACCGGCCCAATACGGAACGAGTAAGGTATGCGCCGAACCGGTAACCGGGTCTTCATCAATGCCACTTTGCGGGAAAAAACAACGCGAAACAAAATCTACGGTATCGCCCGGAGCCGTTACCAGCACGCCCCTGCTCTTAATGGTAGCCAGGGTTTTAAAATCGGGTGTAAGATTTTCAATGGTTTGTTGATTATCTACAATGACCATGTAGTCAAACTTACCTTTATATATATTTGTGCATTCCATCTTTAATCCTTCTGCTATCGCTGCAGGCGGTGCTGTTACTTTCTCAAAATGGTCGCGTGGAAAATCCAGGGTAAGCTGCCCGTTATCTTGTTTGGTCACTTTGAGCCAGCCGCTTTTGGAATTGAAACTTATTGCTCTGCCTGCTATATTCAAATGATTAAAAAACACATGTGCGGTGGCCAACGTTGCATGGCCGCATAAATCCACTTCAACCGCCGGTGTAAACCAACGGATGTAATACCCTTCTTTTTCGGGAACGATAAAGGCTGTTTCGGCAAGGTTGTTTTCTGCCGCTATGTTTTGCATCAGTTCGTCGGGGAGCCATTCCGTTAGCGGGCATATAGCGGCGGGGTTTCCGCCAAACACCTTTTCGGTAAATGCATCTGCCTGGTAAATGGGAAGTTTCATTTTAGAACAATTTAAGTATTGGCTTTTTTTTGGTCGATCGGGACTCACAGCTTAAGGCTGTTGGCTTGCGGCTTCCTGCTCTTCTCACACCTGGAAAACACCAAGGCTGAAATGGTTGGTATTTTTTTTGTGATTAGCGGCGGCAATACCCTCGGCTATGAGTTTTCTCGTATCAGCCGGATCAATAATATCGTCTACCCATAACCGTGCGGCGGCATAGTAGGGCGTGGTTTGCTTTTCGTAGCGTCCTTTGATTTCGTCCAGTAATTTTGTTTCTTCCGCCGGGTCAATAGTTTCTCCTTTGGCTTGTAATGTGCTCACCTGTATCTGCAACAGGGTTTTTGCTGCCTGGTCTCCGCCCATCACAGCAATTTTTGCGGAAGGCCATGCATAAATGAACCGTGGGTCATAGGCCTTGCCGCACATGGCATAATTGCCTGCACCGT
>DASUFG010000271.1:0-7193 GCA_036274715.1 Agriterribacter sp. | reverse complement strand
ACTGCGAGCTTACCTATTTAATAGGCGAACTATAAAATACAAATGATGAAAGCTATTGGATTCAAAACATCGCTACCCATTACACACAAAGAAAGTTTTATCGAGTTCGAAACCGATATACAGAAGCCCACGGGCTATGATATATTGGTGAAAATTAAAGCGGCGGCAGTAAACCCGGTAGACTACAAGGTGAGGCAGGCAAGCGCAAAGGACAAGGTATTGGCACAACCGAAAATAATAGGCTGGGATGCCGTTGGTACAGTGGAGACTATTGGAGAGCATGTAACACTGTTCAAAAGAGGAGACGAAGTTTTTTATGCCGGCGATATAAACCGCGCAGGTTCTTATGCCGAATATCAACTGGTGGATGAACGGATTGTGGGGAATCAACCCAAAAACATATCCGTAGCAGAATCTGCCGCTATGCCCTTAACCGGGTTAACTGCCTGGGAACTGCTTTTCGACAGGATGCGTATTACAAAAAGCAGGGACAAAGGAAAAAGTATTTTATTCATTGGCGGAGCGGGTGGCGTAGGTTCAATTGCTATTCAATTGGCAAAAAAAATAGCAGGCTTAACAGTAATTGCCACGGCATCGCGGCCCGAAACCAAAGCATGGTGCCTGAAACAGGGTGCAGACTATGTGGTCAATCATCATAATTTAATAAACGAAGTTCGGACCGCCGGTTTTGAAACCGTTGATTTCATTGCCGATTTTGTGAACACCAACAGCTACTGGGATGCGATGGTGGAACTGGTAAAGCCACAGGGACATATCGCTTCTATTACCGGATCTTCCGAGCCCATTGCACTTAACAAATTCAAAACTAAAAGTGCTTCATTTTCCTGGGAATTCATGTTTACGCGATCCCATTTCCAAACCGGCGATATGATTGAGCAACATCATATTCTAAACAGGTTGGCAAACCTGCTAGATGACGGCACCATACACACCACAGTTACCACCATCTTTAACGGACTGTCCGCAGATAATTTTAAAGACGCGCACGCCTTACAGGAATCCGGAAAGGCAATTGGTAAAACAGTGATCCTGTTTTAGTAAAGCGATGCATTCTTCAACATGCATCTTCTCAATAATGGAAGACATGGAAAAAACTTAGTTAAGTATCACCTGGCAATTGGCATCTGGTGGCAACAGCTATTGGTCCCCATTTCGGTAGTACTTTGGAGATTTTCCGTTTCTTTTTTTGCCCTGCTCAATCTCAAATTAACCTCAAACTGGTTAGGAGGTTCGCCGTTCAGTCGTTTGAATTCTTTTCTGAAAGAAGAATATCCGATGGGCACGCAGGTTGGAGGAAATCCGGTATCGGTGGAGCGGATGGGAAACAAGGATTAGAAGAGTATCTTCCGACAAAAATTATCTATATTCAACAATCATGTTAGTATAGCACTATCAAACAACTTCCTGATTCATCCTGAACTTAATGATTATGAAAGATTATTTGCTATTATGTTCAACGCATTGCACAAAACAAAATCGCGTGTCGTTTATTTTCAAATCATCGTATGTGCATAGCATCCTATGCAGTATACTGCTTTTAATAGCACCACCTGTTTTTGTGTTAAGCAAAGACATAGTAATTAAAACAGAAACCAATAAAATGGTGGAGATAACGCTTACGGCTACCGACAATTATGCCGATCCCTTTAATGAAGTAGAGCTGGATGCCGTGTTTACTGATCCCACGGGTAAACAATTAAAAGTACCCGCATTCTGGGATGGCGGCAGCGTTTGGAAACTGCGTTACTCGTCTGCCCTCGAAGGAACGCATTCTTTTAAAACAGTTTCTTCAAAAGCCGGTGATAAAGGATTAAATGGGATCACAGGAAAGGTGGATATAAAAAAATACAAAGGAGATAACCTGTTGCTGCAGCACGGTGCTTTAAAAATTGCAGACGATAAAAGACATTTTGCTTACGAAGATGGTAAACCTTTTTTCTGGTTGGGCGACACCTGGTGGATGGGATTAACCAAAAGGTTGGTATGGCCGGAAGATGTTAAAGTATTAGCAGAAGACAGAATAAAAAAAGGATTTAATGTTGTCCAGATTGTAGCAGGACTGTATCCCGATATGCCTGCATTTGATGAGCGGGGTGAGAATGAAGCCGGGTTTCCCTGGGACACGGGTTATAAAAGTATAAAGCCTGCCTATTTTGATGCGGCGGATAAACGTATTATTTTCCTGGTAGAGAAGGGAATTGTGCCATGTGTAGTAGGCGCATGGGGTTATCACCTGCCCTGGCTGGGCGTTGAAAAAATGAAACAACATTGGCGTTACCTTATAGCCAGATGGGGCGCATTGCCTGTGGTATGGTGTGCCGCTGGAGAAACAACGATGCCTTATTATCTCTCTAAAAATAAAAAGACGGATGAGGAATGGCAGAAAACGGAATGGACTAACGTGATACGCTACATGCGTCAGGTCGACCCCTTTCACAGGGTAATAACATCGCATCCCTCAAGAACCGCAAGAGCATCAATCACTGAGCCCTCCCTGCTTGACTTTGATATGCACCAGAGTGGTCACGGCTCAGTAGCCTCCAAACAATCTGCGCTTGCACTGGAAGGTTGGCGAACGACACCTGTAATGCCCGTGATGAGTGGAGAATCGCGGTACGAAGCGCTGGCTATTCCGATACCGCTTCCTGCATCCGCGCCGCGACAGGCATTTTGGGCGCATAGCCTGAATAGTGGTTTTGCCGGCCATACATACGGAGCAAATGGTATCTGGCAGCTTAACGGCATTAACAAACCTTATGGTAATTCTCCGGGTGGCAATAACTGGGGAATTACTCCCTGGAATGAAGCGATGAACCTGCCGGGTTCAGCACAGGTAGGCGCTGCGAGGAAGTTGATAGAATCTGTTCCCGGATGGAATAACTTCGAACCAAAGCCTGAGTTGATAGCGCATTGGTCTGGTAAAGACACTGCACTTTTAGCGCTTTCCGGAAACAAGTCTGCTATCGCATATCTGCCATCGCCAGGTACCATAACTGTTACACTGCCTCAAAAAAATTCGAACTATACTACCTCCTGGTTTGATCCTGTAACCGGTAACAAACAAAAAGATATCAAGTTAAAGTCCGACGCTTCCGGCAATATCAGTGCTGCGTCTCCGGCTGTCGACCAGGATTGGGTGTTTGTATTAAAAAATGAATAATACACTTTTCTTTTGAGTATGCGGGGTTAAGAACATAGAAATGCAATACGCATATTGGTTATCGTTATGTTCTGGATAAAGATATCCTTACAGAATCCTCTTTGGGGGAATAGGTGTCCCCTAAAATAAACGAACGATCAGGAAGCTTTTTTCTTCGGTGCTGATTTAGCCGGCGCTTTTACCTTTACTGCTTTTTTGCTGGCAGACTTCATTGCTTTTTTCACTGCGGGCGTTTTTGTCTTTTTTGAAGATTTTGGCTCGTCTTTTGTCATCTTTTTAGCAGCATCGGCAGTTAATGCCTTGCTTAATTTTTCTATATGACGTATCGCCTTTTTTTCCTCGATACGTTCTGTAAGTGCCGGGAACGCATTCCGGAGTGCCGCAGCGATTTGATCTCTTAATGCTTTCTTTTTAATTTCTATCGTGGGGGTTTTGGTTTTTGCCATTTTTCTACTTTTTATTGCTATGTTTTTAATGTATATCGCTATACACAAACTTAACAATAAAATAATATGGACAATGTTAAGTTTTTGCCCAAAATGCGGAAATGTTCCCACATGCTACCCATGAGCACGACGCTTCACCAGGCAACATCATTTCAACCTCAGTTCATCAAAATGATCATTTTCATAATCCCTGCTGTATTCTTCAGGCTGGCTTTCGTCAACCATACCTGGTGCTAAACCAGGTGCAACACCCACATTGATCCCGGAACTTTTGTCAGCGCTGCCGCCACCAGCATTCGTCTTAATAAACCGGCTCAACCAGCTGACAACCTGCTCCCGCGTCATTGCATCATTGAGCATTTCGTCCTGGCTCAGTTGCCACTGCATAAAAAGATCGATCACCGACTCAATATCGTCCGGCGTAGGTATAACTTTTCGTATATTCATTTCAGGAAGTTGTACTGCTATCGACATGTTTCTTTTTTTATTGAATGACTACTTTGTGATTTGAATACACTCATTCAATAATGAAATAAGAAAAACAATGTTATGAAACCATGAACAAGGTGTTAAGTTTAGATCAAACTCAAAAAAAGGTCAAACTGAACAGTATATGATGACCTGTTCGTGACGTATATTATCAGGCGTTTTAAAACTAAAAATATGCAGCAAAATATGATAACCGCTCCCGAGATTGATGCTGAAAAACGGATGCGGAAAGACATTGAATATGTACATCTCCTGTATCCATGGAAAAGCACCGACCAAATAGAGAAGGTCGTTGCCAGGTCCGGTTCCCTGCGGGAAGCATTAAGGGTACTGGAAGCAGATTCGAAAAAAAAAGCTGCAACGATGACTTGACAGGTTCCTGCCGCTCTGAACTATGCACCTGATGCTTATTCTGTACTATGCCAGGAAGATCGGCCATGCTTTCTGATTGCCTTTTCCGGCGCATCTAAAAATTAGGATAAAGCAATTTTATACGTTTCATCCAATCCAGTGAATCTACCAGGTTTTTTGCATGCTATGAACATGTCCTCGCCAGCACACGTGTTATCCCAATCACTGTGCTATTCAATTGAAATAAAAAGCCATCTCCCATTTATAATTTTTTATGTCGAAAAAAAAAATCGACATTTGTATTACCTGACTAATGACTGCAATTTCAAATAGCAAAATGCCATCAGCCTTTTTATATAACGAAGAAGCGCTATTGATCCAACTTAAATCGGGAGATAAAAAGGCCTTTACTACGCTATACGAAATACACGGCAGAAGTGTATATCTAAATCTCCTGAGATTGATAAAAGTTGAAGCACTTGCTGAAGAAATGTTACAGGATATTTTCGTATTAATCTGGGAGAAAAGGGAGACAATCGTTATCCGGCAAAGTTTTACATCTTACCTTACTGCTATAGCGCAAAACAAAATAACTGATTTTTTCAGAACGCTCAAAAGGGATAGAAAACTCCGCAATTCAATCAAGGCTATTTCCTCTTCTGAATATACTCATATTGAGGAAGTTATTCTGCGGCGCGAGTTACAAACGATTTTTCAAAAAGCGATTAATGCATTACCCCCACAGCGAAGACAGGTGTTTTGCTTGTGCAAGGTAGAAGGAAAATCATATCATGAAGTGAGCGGTTTGCTGGGCATTTCAACTTCTACAATCAACGATCACATTGTAAAAGCCACCAGGAAGATAAAGGATGTAATCCTTCAAAACCAGGAATCTGCAAGCCTGTGGCTATGGTTTTTGCTATTGTTCATTCACTGATTTTTTTATTTCTCCAATTTTTCTCCGGCCGGAGCAGATGAAAATCTAATCCCGGACGTCTTTCTCTTAAACTATAGTATTGGACCAAGATCAGCAATTAAAGGAATTATTCCGTAAATACCTGGAAAACCGATGCACTCCCGCCCAGGCCGAGCAGGTTTTTCAATGGCTCGAGGCAGATGAACATTCTTCTGTACAAAGGCAGTTGATCAATGAACTTATGAATTCACAATATGGAAGGAAGGATGTCGATGATACCGAATTAAACCAGGTTTTGGAAAGAAACGCCGATAGCATTATGCAAAAGATAGGAGAAATAGAAGTGTTCACTGTTTCTCCCCGAAAAATAGCCTGGTGGCGGCTTTCGGCGGCAGTTATGGCAGTTATTTTTTCGGGAACCCTTGCCTATTTGTGGTTTTCATTTAAAGATACCCATGAGCAGCGTCCTGTTGCTGTTCAAAAAAAATTGCATAATAGTGACATTCAACCAGGGCGCAACAAAGCCGTTCTCATCCTGGACAGTGGAAAAGAGGTGGTGCTGGATGAAGTAAAGAACGGAGACGTTACCCAGCAGGGAAATAGTAGGATAGTGAAAGTTGATGGTCGGTTGGCTTATCACCAGGAAGGTAATCTTGGACTTGTGGTTTACAACACTATTGCTACGCCAAGAGGCGGACAATACCAGGTAGTGCTGGCTGATGGATCTAAAGTGTGGTTAAATGCGGCTTCTTCGCTACGTTATCCTACTTCATTTCCTGGAAAAGAGAGAGTGGTGGAATTAACCGGTGAAGGCTATTTTGAAGTGGCCAAAAATGCTGAACAGCCTTTTCATGTGAAGGTTAATAACATGGATGTACAGGTATTAGGTACCCATTTTAATATAATGGCCTACCATGATGAGAGAAATGTAAAAACCACGCTCCTGGAAGGTAGCGTAAAAATAAACACTGGAAACAATACGGCTTTACTTGAGCCAGGGCAACAGGCCAGGCTTCAGAACGCCTCCTTAACCATTGCCGGCAACGTGGATGTGGAAGAGGTGGTGGCCTGGAAAAACGGATATTTCCAGTTTGAAAGAAATGCAAACCTGCAGCAGGTTATGCGACAGATAGCCCGCTGGTACGATGTTGAAATAACTTACGAAGGCAATATCCCGGTGCGCAGCTTTGGAGGAAAAATATCAAGAGATAGCAATCTCTCTGAAGTACTGAAAGTACTTCAGTTGAGCAAAATAGACTTTACCATTGAAGGAAGAAAATTAATAGTAAAGCCATAAAATTAAAAAACCGGAAGTGTTGGAACCACTCCCGGCGGATGTAAGGCTAACTAATGAAAACAACTTTTCGAGGATTGCTTCCGCCATTTGCGGATAAATATTAATTAACCTAAACAAATCAAAGTTATGTATTTAACTGCTTTTGTGAAACCTCCTTTGCGGCAGAGGTTTCCACTCATCCAAATGCTGCGCATTATGAAATTAATCACGCTTCTTCTTTTTGCCCTGTGCCTCCAGGTCAGTGCGCGGAGCTACTCTCAAAAAATCACTATTTCGGGAAAGAATATTTCACTCGATCAGGTATTTAAGATTATCGAGAAACAAACAAACTACGTATTTTTTTTCGATGAAGAAGGACTGCGACAGGCTAAGCCAATAACGATAAACATAAAAAAAGCCACTTTAACCGAGGCCCTTACCTTATGTTTTGACGGACAACCGCTGGGTTACAATATCGTAGGTAATACCATTGTGATCAGCAGAAAAAATCAATTCGCAGAAGTAAAGAAACTC
>DASUFG010000270.1:0-5069 GCA_036274715.1 Agriterribacter sp. | reverse complement strand
GCTTATTTTGGATATTATGTTAAGGGAGGTGCGCTCGAAATAGGCAAGGCAAGTACCACTGCGGTGGTTGCCAGTTGTATTATGATATTGTTCGCGGATTATGTACTTGCAGCCCTGCTGTTATAAATTCAAACAACCATTATGATTGAAATAAAAAATTTACACAAGAGCTTTGGCGACAAAGTAGTGATCAATAATGTGAGTGCGGTATTGGAAACGGGTAAAGCGAACCTGATTATTGGTTCCAGCGGCAGCGGCAAAACTGTTTTTATGAAGTGCATGGTAGGCTTGTTTGAACCGGACGGGGGAGAGATATTATACAGTGGACAAAGTTTTACCAGTATGAACGAGGAAGAACGCAAGGAGTTACGGCAGCAAATTGGAATGCTGTTCCAGGGGTCCGCTTTGTTCGATAGCAAAACGGTACAGCAGAATGTGATGTTCCCGTTAGATATGTTCACACGATTAACTTTCACGGAAAAATTAAAGAAGGTTAATGAAGTGCTCGATCGGGTAAACCTTAAAGACGCCAACAAAAAATTTCCCGCGGAAATAAGTGGAGGAATGAAAAAAAGGGTGGGGATCGCCAGGGCCATCGTGCTCAACCCTAAATATCTTTTTTGCGATGAACCCAATTCAGGGCTTGATCCGCAAACTTCGCTGGTCATTGATAAATTAATTTACGAGGTTACTAAGGAATTCAATATGACCACGGTGGTAAACACACACGATATGAACAGCGTGATGGAAATCGGCGATCATATTATTTATATGTACGAGGGCGAAAAAGAGTGGGAGGGAAGCAAGAAACAAATCATATACAGCAAAAGTAAAAAGCTCAACGACTTTATTTTTGCCTCTGAATTTTTGCAGGATGTAAAAGAAATGCGTACACTGGAGGCTGAGGGCAAATTACCGACCGGGGACGAGGGTAATCATTAAAAAATCCGTTTTATCGTAGCGGTTCCCGAAAAAACAAAATTCACCGCAGGGGATAGCACTACTTCAACCTGGCACCATCAAAATAATTTAAAACAATAGCCCGGATTTTGCCAATTCTTTTTATATTTTTTCCGGCTTTTTGAACGCATTTTTGGCTAACACTTCGGCCATGATTTTACCGATATCAGCAGGGCTGTCTACAACGGCGATCCCACATTCACGCATAATTTTCATTTTGGCGGCAGCAGTATCATCTGCACCACCAACAATAGCGCCGGCATGCCCCATGCGCCGCCCGGGAGGAGCAGTTTGTCCGGCAATAAAACCCACAACAGGTTTAGTGCCATTTTCTTTCACCCAGTTTGCCGCCTCTGCTTCCATTCCACCGCCAATTTCACCAATCATTACTATCCCATCGGTTTCGGCATCATTCATGAACAACTCTACTGCTTCTTTGGTAGTAGTTCCGATAATAGGGTCACCACCTATGCCTATAGCTGTTGAAATGCCTAAACCGGCTTTCGCCACCTGGTCGGCAGCCTCGTAAGTAAGCGTGCCCGATTTGGACACAATGCCAATCCTGCCTTTTTTAAAGATGAATCCCGGCATGATACCTACTTTACATTCATCGGCTGTAATTACGCCCGGGCAATTGGGTCCGATCAGACGGGATGAAGTTCCGGCGAGATAATGTTTGGCCTTAATCATATCCTGAACGGGGATGCCTTCTGTAATACAAATGATCAGCCCGATTCCTGCTTCAGCAGCTTCTATTATCGCGTCAGCGGCAAAAGCAGGTGGAACAAAAATAATGGATACGTCAGCCCCGGTTTTAGCAACAGCATCTGCAACGGTATTAAACACCGGGCGATCAAGATGCTGCTGCCCGCCTTTACCAGGCGTTACACCACCAACCACCCGTGTGCCGTATTCTATCATTTGTGTGGCATGAAAAGTACCTTCTGTTCCGGTGAAACCCTGAACAACGATCTTCGAATTCTTGTTAACTAAAACCGACATGATATGTATTATTACTTTTTAAACTGGCTGGGCAAAAATAGGGGAATTTGGGGATTATTAAAAGTAGAGCGTTTGAAGACTGATTTTGTATGCAGTTATTGCTGTATAGTTATTTGATGAGACACTGATGCTGCCTCAGGTTACCACCCACACTAAACAAATTTGCTGAAAATTAATATAGTGTAATACTAAGGGGAGTTCCTGTTCTTTCACAAATGCACCATCCATTTTTCCCTGCTTTGGAAGGGTCAATATAGATGTCGGCTCCAAACGGATATGGGTGCTAAAATCCACTTCCCCATTGCCATACCACTTAAAAACCGCTTCCTTAGCGCTCCACAATAGCGTTAGTCGACGGAAAAAAAGCTCGTCTGAAGTAACACCTGGTTGAGTTTTAAGGCTTGCGTTTTCCACCATTGCGAGTTCTTCGGCATGTAGAAATTTATGACGGACGCGGGCTACCTTAGGTGTTGGAATTTCAATGTCAATGCCTGCTCGATTTTTTCGGCTCACGATGGCTGCTGCATAGTCACCACAATGTGAAATGGAAAAATGAAAAGCTTCATTTGGAAGGAACGGTTTCTTTGTGCTGGCAATTTCAATCAGGTCGTGGGGAAATTCAGGGAATAGAACGCGAAGCAGGTAACGCCCGGCCAAATGTTGTAACCGTTTATGGGGATGGGTGATGTCCTGTTGCAGGGGAACCTGCTGCAGGAAGAAATCTTCGGGCTCAACAATGCGCCAAACGCCCAGTTTCGTTGATTCGTTGATATTATGTTGATAAAATAAAGGCATTCCACAAAACGAATTCCGAAATTCGCCGCCATACGAACGATGTTACCTGGTATGATTTTGCAAAGCACCCGGCGCTTTCCTCAATTACTGAACACCGACGAAACAGTCCTGGTAAGGATTGTCGCTGAACCTGGCGTTGTTTTCATATTTCATTTACTTAACTTACCGGCATTGTTCGTATAGCACAAATTCAAAACAAATAAACAAATATAACGGGGAATGATATTATCTGACACCAGGATACTGGAAGAAATAGAAAAAGGTACCATAAAGCTGGAACCTTATAACAGGGAATGTTTGGGCAGCAATTCTTACGATGTGCACCTGGGTAAATGGCTTGCCACTTACCGCGAACATATCCTGGATGCCAAAAAGCATAACGAAATAGAATATTTCGAAATTCCCGAGGAAGGATTTGTTTTATACCCGCATATTTTTTACCTGGGGGTTACGCTGGAGTATACAGAAACACATGCCCACGTGCCTTTTTTGGAAGGCAAGTCATCTACCGGTCGCCTGGGGATTGACATACACGCCACCGCAGGTAAGGGAGATGTTGGTTTTTGCGGCAACTGGACGCTGGAAATATCCGTTAAGCAACCGGTACGCATTTATAGAGAAATGCCTATCGGTCAACTGATTTACTTTCCGGTTGATGGTGAAATCGAAGTGAAATACAACCAGAAAAAAAATGCAAAATACAGCGGCCAGCCCGATCGGCCTATTGAAAGCATGATGTGGAAGAATAGTTTTTAACCAATATGAGAATTTGGAAATTTGACAATGTGCAAATGAATACAGTTAGGAGGCCCATCATAACTGTATTCAAAGGTATTAATGGGGTAATAAAAAAGATAGTGAATACTGGTAAGACTGAAAGGCACAAACAGCCATCATAACAACTTCATCACCGCCTCATCGCCCATCACTGCATTGGCCGGACGGGGATGAGCCGCATCGAAAACCTCCAGTTCGCTTTGTGTTAATACTTTCACAGGTGATTCATCAATCGCCCCGTTTTTATCCGTAACTGCCTTCAGGTTTAACTTAAGATATTTGGCCATAAACGGGTACATGGCTTTTCGTTTGGAAGGGCCATAGTCATGCTTTTCATCTGGGAGGTAAACCATTTCCACTTTATCCTTCTGGTTGTACAGTGAGTAAATCTTCTGCACAAAGGGATATTCTACTTCAGGGGTATGTTTTGTCCAGTCGTCGCCATCGGCAATCAGCAGCATGGGCCGGGGTGCAGTTAACGAGGCTATTTCTACGTTGTTGGTTTGAAAATCACCTTTTTTATGAATGGGCATCCCGCTTTCACAAACGCAACCACCGAAGAAATGGGCCGATACCATTACACAGGGAACAGCAACCTTAACGCGCGGATCAAGTGCAGTAAGTAAAAAGGTTTGGGTGCCACCGCCCGATTCACCAGTCATTCCAATGCGGTTTGGGTCCACACCGGGAAGGGACAATAGAAAATCCAAAGCCCTTGTGCTATTAATGGTTTGTAATTTTAATGCCTTAGCCATAGTGTGGGTGCACTGTTTGGAGTCGCCTTGGCCTACCATGTCCCAAACAAACACAATGGCTCCCATGCGGGCTAGTGTACCACAACGTTTTTGGGTTTGTTCGCGGAACCTGCCTTCCGGATTATTGCCATGCCCGTGAGGACAAAGAATCCCTGCATACGATTTTTGAGCCTTAAGCGGACGATACAAATTACCGGTTACATAAAAACCGGGTAAACTTTCAAAGACTACCTTTTCAATACTATAGCCATCCATTAATTTTTTGCCGTGGATAATCGGTTTGGATTGTGGTTTCTCAGGCATCACCTGCAACTGCATGCCTTCGTGTATGTTTGCAAGTATGTCGTTCCTTCTTTGTTCCCACGCTGTTAACGAGCCGGGTATATGCTGCTCTAAAAAAGCTTTTCCCTGGGCTTCTGTAAAATAGGCGCCCTGGCAAAGTTCAACCTGGGCAGAAAGATTTCCTAAACGCAGTAAGCAAAAGCAGGCTAATGCCATTATTTTATTCATAATTATTGAGATAATGAAATTGAGGATTCGTTTTAGTTAACAGTACAATTTAGGACTTTCTCTGTTAACAGGAAGCCGGAGTGAATTCATAATTGTCACCGCTTCATTTTTTCCAATGCCCGGAGAGGAGGTGTAAAGATATGCCTGGCTGAAATGCCTGGGTGAGGAAAAAATTCAGCAATAATTTAAATATGCCATAGAGCTGTTTTTGGATTAGCCCGAATTTTATCTTCGGAAGATGGGGTTGGTACTAATAAATACTCACTTGTT
>DASUFG010000269.1:0-4474 GCA_036274715.1 Agriterribacter sp. | reverse complement strand
TTGTATTGAATGCAGATAGTAAAAGAGGAAGTGGTACCTGCTTTGGTGCCGATGGTCAACGTTATACCGTTGCCGGTGGAACAAAACAAATAATAAGGTATGATGTAAACGAAAACCAAACCATCGTGGCAGACAGTGTTGCGGGGAATGACCTGGTGGTGGCAAAAAATGGCAACCTGTATGTTACATCGCCGGATGGCGCTGTAAAGCCGGGTAAACTTTACCTCATTCGCCCGAGAGGTGAAAAACTGGTAGTAGATGAGGGATTGAAGTTTCCGAATGGCGTTACCCTTTCACCCGATCAAACCCAATTATATGTAACAGAATCAGCCTCTCACTGGGTATGGGCATATAAAATAATGGCGGATGGAACCCTCGCCTACAAACAACGGTATGGCTGGTTGCACGTGCCCGATACCGATGAAAATGCCTGGTCGGACGGCTTGAAATGTGATACGGCGGGTAGAGTGTATGTGGCTACCCGGATGGGCATCCAGGTATTGGACCAGCTTGGTCGTGTAAATGCGATATTACCAACACCGCCTTCTTCCAGCCAGCCTTCTAACCTATGTTTCGGTGGTCCGGAATTCAATATTTTGTATGTGTCCTGCGGCAATAAAGTATTCCGCCGAAAACTCAAAACTGCCGGCGTCCAATCTTTTGCAGCTCCCGTAAAGCCAGGAAGCCCAAGAATGTAGGTAAGCAGGAAGGTGGTTGCTACGCCCTATTTTTTGCGATCTAAAAGTTAGGTGTTTCTATTCATACCGCATTGTTTAATTTGCAGTTGTATGAGTAAAGTTCGTATGGCAAACGAAAAAAGAGCACCAGTACAAGGTAATATTCCCCGACCCACTTTCAGAGAAAAGTTTGCGGCATTGCGCAACCTACCCCGTTTTTTTAAGATGGTTTGGCTAACCAATCGTTGGTATACCATATTGAACATTTTATTAAGGTTGGTTCGTTCGGCCATACCCGTTGCCATTTTGTATGTTGGAAAATTGATCATAGACGAAGTAGTGATGTTGAGCAAAACGGGATCAACCGATCATCATTATTTATGGGGATTGGTGGCGGCGGAATTTGCGCTGGCTATATTATCCGATGCATTGAGCCGGGCCACTTCGCTGGTAGATAGCCTGCTGGGAGATCTCTTCTCCAACTATACTTCAATCAAAATCATGGAGCATGCGGCAACGCTTGACCTCGACCAGTTTGAAGACTCTGCTTTTTATGATAAGCTCGAACGGGCAAGGCAACAAACCGTGGGACGAACCATCCTGCTATCGCAGGTGCTTACACAGTTGCAGGATATAATCACCATTGCTTTCTTGGCAGCAGGTTTAATGGCGTTTAATCCCTGGCTTATCCTGCTGTTGTTGGTGGCTATCGTTCCGGCATTTTTGGGAGAGTCTCATTTTAACGATCGCAGTTATGCGCTTACCCGCGGACAAACGCCAGAGCGCAGGGAACTGGATTATATGCGCTACCTGGGTGCAAGCGATGAAACCGCCAAAGAAGTAAAACTCTTCAGTCTTTCCGGGTTTTTAATTGACCGGTTCAAGGCGCTCAGCAATAAATTTTATACCGATAACAAAAAACTCTCCACCAAAAGAGCTGCATGGGGCACTTTTTTTGCATTGCTGGGCAGTGCCGGTTACTATACCGCTTATGTAGTAATGATCGTAAAAACAGTGGAAGGTGCACTTACTATCGGTTCTTTAACTTTCCTGGCGGGTTCTTTCCGGCAGCTACGGGGTTTGCTCGAGAATATCCTGTCGCGGTTCACCAGCGTTTCCCAGGGCGCCATTTACCTGCACGACTTTTTTGATTTTTTTGAAATTCAACCCAAAATAAAAGTTTCATTACATCCTTTTCCCTTCCCCAATCCGATCAGGGAGGGGTTTGTATTTGAAGATGTTGGTTTCCGTTATCATAATAGCGAGCGTTGGGCTAACAGGCATCTTAGTTTTACTTTACGGGCAGGCGAGAAATTAGCCCTGGTAGGCGAGAATGGCGCGGGAAAAACAACGCTTGTAAAACTGCTGGCGCGCTTGTACGATCCTACCGAGGGACGCATTTTGCTGGATGGCATTGACCTGCGGGAGTATGATATTATGGATCTGCGCCGCAACACGGGTATCATTTTCCAGGACTACCTGCGCTACCAGATGAGCTTTGCGCAGAATATTGCTGTTGGAAATATAAGTGAACAACATAACCGGGCATTAATTGAGCAATCGGCTGAGAAAAGTCTCGCTAACCTGCTCGCGAAAAATTTGCCGGGACAATACGACCAGGCGCTCGGCCGACGGTTTAACAATGGTGTAGAACTGAGCGGTGGCGAATGGCAAAAAGTAGCACTGGCTCGAGCCTATATGAAGGATGCACAATTGCTCATCCTGGATGAACCCACAAGCGCATTGGATGCAAGGGCGGAATATGAAGTATTCCAACGCTTTGCAGAACTCACTCAAGGTAAATCAGCGGTACTCATTTCGCATCGTTTCTCCACCGTGCGAATGGCAGATCGTATCATTGTACTGGACAAAGGGGAGCTAATAGAAATGGGCAGTCACGAAGAACTGTTGGAGATGGGCGGACGTTACGCCGAATTATTTCATTTGCAGGCAAAAGGGTACCAATAGAAGGGGAGATATTCTAATTCGGTTACTTCGACGGGCGGTCGGGCCATGGCGTCTCACCTCGTACCTAATGGCCGGCGAAGGATCCGCCGGTACAGGAGGAGCGCCAAATATCTCACAATATAAACACGGCGTTAAACGGCGGGCACGCAAAAAAAGGAGGGAGATACCGCAATATTCGGAATATTTTTAAAAAACGTTCCGGGTTGATATTATCATCCACCAAAGAATAAAATTATTTTATATTAGATAGCCCGATCGCTATTATTTAATTTATTCATTTTACTTTTTTGAACGGTATTCGGTTGTATATAATAGTTATGATGATGCTCTGCAAGTGGAATGTTTCATTTGCGGAAGCGATGCCCGTAGCCGACAGCGTGCCAACCCAAGGGAAGTTAGATTTAATAGATATATACAGCAGGTGGTTTAAGAAAGATACTCTAGCAATTACCGATTCCATAAGAGCAAACAAAAAAATACACTTTTCATTACTCCCGGCAGCAGGGGCAAGCGCTGGTGGCGGTAAGGCGTTTGTTACGGTGTTAAATGCTGCATTTTATACAGGTGATTCCCGTACCACATCGCTCTCCACGGTCACATTTTCACCCTGGTTTACATTTGACGGGAAATTTGTGCTTCCTTTCCGTAACCTGGTTTGGCTTCCGGATGATTTTTTTTTATGGAAGGGCGATACGAGGTTTATGATCTATCCCCAGTACACCTGGGGCTTAGGCGGTGATAATAACGTGGACGATAAACTCTTACTGCAATACAATTACCTGAGACTTTACCATAGCTTATTAAAAAAAGTTGGAAGAAAGCTTTATTTCGGTGCCGGTTTAAATCTTGATCATCATTTTAATATAAAGCTGGAAGAGGATTCAGCCGTCAGTGATAAAATTCCGGTGTTTGACTATGACGGTGACCTCACTCCAAATACCACATCGTTTGGAACCGTACTAAATTTTGCGATTGATACGCGCCGCAATTCCAATAATCCGAAGGGCGGAATCTACCTTGCTGCCGATTACCGCTTAAACCCCGAATTTTTGGGAAGCACGAGGCAATGGCAATCCATTTTTGTAGATATTAGAAAGTATTTCCCCTTCAGCACGAAGCGGCAAAATCTTTTAGCATTAAGGACATTTTATTGGGGCGTTACTTCGGGTAAACCTCCTTATCTTGATCTGCCCGCAATAGGGTGGGACTATTACAACCGTTCCGGCCGTGGCATACAGCAAAACCGATACAGGAGCAAAAGTATTTTATATGGGGAATCAGAATACAGGAGAGATTTAAGCGCAAACGGATTCTGGGGATTTGTTGTTTTTATGAATATTACCGCTCCCGCCGATTACGTTACTACTAAATTTACGTATTGGCATCCCGCCGGCGGCGTTGGGCTACGTATAAAATTCAACAAAGTGTCGGATGCCAATATTTGTATTGATTTTGCGATGAGCAAAGACTATGCGGGCATTTATTTAGGGCTGGGAGAGTTGTTTTAACTACTTCAGCAATAAAGATGAAATTAAACTAGTGCGAGCAGTGTTTTAATGTTGCTTTTTACCGAACGGTATATTGATATCGTGTGTAAAGCCAACCGCTTTACGTTTGCCCGATTAATGTTAAGTATATGAGAGCGCCAGTACATCGTTACTTTATTATAAACAAGCCTGTAGATATGGTTTCGCAATTTGTAAGCTCACATGCTGTGGGCTTGCTGGGCGATCTTGAATATGATTTTCCCGACGGAATACATGCCATTGGCCGGTTGGATAATCATTCGGAAGGATTATTGATTTTAACGACCAACAAAAAAGTGACTA
>DASUFG010000268.1:0-5281 GCA_036274715.1 Agriterribacter sp. | reverse complement strand
GCGGTATAATATTTTCTCTTTCATTTAAAACCGTTATTACAATTGATAATTCAGGAGTTGCCATATAGTGTAATTAAGGTGCTATCCGGAGCAGGTACACGGTATCGAGCGTTTGTGACCGTGTAACCGGGTTCAAAAAAGCCGGCTTGAGGCGGGTAACATGATAGTCGATGCTTTGTATTGACTCCGCTACCGGTATATTAATTTGCCGTAGCGAATCCAGCCCGATCGCATCTGTGTAAAGCCAATAACTCATAGCCGGTTTATTTTTCACCTGCTCCAGGGTAAGTTTTGGAGTAAGATGTTTGGTATCAAAATCAAAAGTAAAATTATTGGTATTGTACGAGTAAATATTTTCAGTTTCTATTTGTTTTTGTTTTACCCCGGCGGCAAGATTGGATCCACCCTGGTATTTTAACAACTGGGGGTAGAAGAACCCATTCAGTATAATATTTACAAAGGCAATACCTGTGATGCTGATGGTGATGATCTTTGAAAATGAAGAGTCCTGTTCGAATGAATTCCAGGCCATTATAAAAAGCCCGGCAAAAGTTACTATGCCGAAAATAACGATATGCTGCCTGAAGCTCCAGAAATACAGTACGGCAATCAAAACAACGATACAGAATGCGATGCAGGCCTGCAGGATGAAGAGGCTTTTTAAAGCAGGCAATCGCCGTTTTTTATCCAGTTCAACCAGCTTGGCTGCGGTTAAAATAGAAAGAAAAGGAAAGAGAATATTAAGATAATGAGGAAGCTGGAACCGGGAAGTTGAAATAATAATAAACACAAATAAAATGGCGCCAATGGTAAAAGTCTCGAAATTTTTTACATAAGCCATTCGGCTCCTCCATAAGTTTTTCAACCGGCTACCCATAGCGTAATAGGCGATAAGCGACCAGGGTAAAAAAGCCCACAAAAGCGTATGGAAAAAATAGAAATAATCCCTTCTGCCGCCACCCCAGGCTTCCCCATCCAGCCTTTCAATATTCTGGCCCCACAAAATAAATTTCACTCCCGAAATGTGGGTCATCCCCCTGATCTGCTTTTCGGGGTGAAGATCGTATTGGAGGTAAAAGCAGAAAATGACCGGCAGCATAAATACGGCGGTTAAGGCGGCTGTAAGCAGCCATTTGGGATGCAGCATTTGTTCGAAATCCCTCTTATACAGCAGGTAGAAAAATAAAGTAGCACAAGGAATAATGATGCCTACTAATCCTTTTGTTGAAAAGCCCAATCCCATAAACAACGCTGCTCCTAAAAGGTTATGCCATTTTTGGGCAATGGTGGCTTCCAATAACTGCCACGACGCTAAAATAATACAGGCGGTTAGTATGGCATCCATTCGTACATCCATGCTGGCGAGTATGAAGGCCTGTGCAGATGCCAGTATGAGCGCCGCTACTAATCCTGTTTTAATATTATACAGGCGCCGCCCGACTTTATACGTGGCCCATATGCCGGCAATGCTAAATAATAATGAGGGTAGTTTATAGGCGAAGGCGTTAACCCCAAATATATGGTAGCTGGCGGCAGATAACCAGAACAACAAATGCGGCTTATCAAGGTAATCGGTCCCCTTGTCTATTAAATTCACATAGTCGTGGGTGAGATACATGTGCAGGGCAATGTTGGCATGATGGGCTGCATCCCCATTCATGAGTGGCACAAACAGCCCAAGCACATAGCACAGGCTTAAAATAAAAAACAGAAGAATAAACTGCCTCATGCGCAGGAAAGTGTGCATAAGTGAAAATATGCTGGTTTATGTTGCCCAATTTTTTTGAAAAATGCCAGGCAGTATGAATATAATTCCCAAATTTACCCTTTTTATAAGAGTTGCAAAAATGGATGCTGATATTCTTGCTTGTTTAATTAATTACAATTTC
Organism: Agriterribacter sp.; assembly: GCA_036274715.1. Classification (GTDB taxonomy): domain Bacteria; phylum Bacteroidota; class Bacteroidia; order Chitinophagales; family Chitinophagaceae; genus Agriterribacter. The sequence goes on along the minus strand of DASUFG010000268.1, from coordinate 3,392 downwards.
ACTCAAAAACACCCAGGCCCGTTGGCCCTTGCCTGGATGCCACGCGGGAAGCGGGTTAACAGGTTGTATTACAATTTTAAGATATTGTATGTCTGCCTTCGCGAGGCTGATATTTTCCTGCAATGGCTTGGCAGCTTCGTTATTGATTGGAATTGCGGGATGCAGCGTGCCGAGCAATTGTAATTTCTTTTTATCCATTCCACCCCATACCTGCACTTTGGCAGGTGGGAATATGTAGCCACCGGTGTTTTGCAACATATTCAACAACACCGTTTGTGGAGATACAGGCTTGTGAAAAAACATTTCATATGCCGCTTCGTTATTGCGGTAACCCAACCATTCACCATTGGAAAAATTGTCATAGTCGCCCAATGTTCCGTCTGAAAGCAAGGCAGGTTGGCCGGCGCTGTATTTGGGGTCGGGTTTAGTGAGGAATGCAATGGAATCGGGCGTCATTCCCCGCTTTATGAAAACCGCCTGTGCTACCGGGCTTCCGTACCATCCCGTTTTATAAGCCGCAGCAATAAGCGTAACGGTTTTATCTATGGCGATAGGAGCGGTGTACAGTTTCCCGTTTACGCTGTCGGGTTGTGTTCCATCAAGGGTATAGCGGATCTCCACCCCTTTGAAAGGATGTTTTATTTCAAGCGTGGCGTTGTTATTGAAAATACCCTGTTTTGTTTCTATGATGGGAGGACTCAGTGGTAATATTACATCACCTTTATCAACATAACCTGTTTCAATGTCTACGTGGGGAAATTTTTTCCGGAGGGGTTTAACCTCCATGCTGTCGATTTTAGTATCCCAAATAAACACCGATTTCAATTCGGGAAGGGGTAAGATTTTTTCAAGCGCATTGGCGGTAACACCCGTTCCGGCAAGGGTAAGTTCACGCAGTTTGGCCAATGTGGTTAATTGTTCTATTCCATTGCCGGTAACCCCGGTATAATTCAGGTTGAGTTTTTCGAGATTTGTTAACTGCTGAATCACTTTCATATCTTCATCCTTTACGGGCAAACGCGCAAGGTTTAATTCAACAATTTGCTGTTTTACCGGCAGCAGTTCTTCCAAAGCTTTCGGGGAAAAGACGTTGCGGCCAAATAAGTTTACCGCAAGGGCAGGAGAATTTTTCCCGAGTGGTGCAACCATCCGGTAATTATTGTTCAATGCCAACACTTTCTTTTCATCGGCAGGTTCAAAATCATAAACGGGCCCGGCTGGATTTTCATTATCCTGTAAATATGCTGTAGCCAGCACCCGGAAAGAATCTGTTTCAGGCAGACTGAACAATTTAGATTCGGTAACAGCTCCTGATTTTATCCAGGCAGATAGCAATGCCGTTTCTGCGGCTGTTAATTGTGGTTTGGATGCAGGGGGCATGCGTTTCTTATCATCAACGGGTAAATGTATGCGCCGAATCAATAAACTGGTGTCTGGTTTGCCGGGAATAAACAAAGGTCCCGATTTGCCGCCAGCCAAAACGCCTGCCAGATTTTCGAGCAGCAGTTCACCCTTTAGTTTGGATTCATTGTGGCAACCAATACACTTGCTTTCAAAAATGGGTTGTATCACATCGGCAAATACAATGGCTTTGTCGGGGGGCACCAACTCCTTTTTTTGTTTTAAAATAGGGGCGAGTACATAGTCGACCCCATGCGTTAAATCGGCACCCCAGTGGCCGGTAATGATAATGCCAAAGGTTGCGGCAAGTGTAAAAAACTTTGCAAATAAAATATGCTTAACCAAAAAATCGTGATACGAATAAAAGAGAAATCCTAATATGGCGATCGTAACCCCACCCCACTTGTGCCATTGCAGGAGTTCGCCACCGCTCACGTCTTCCAAAGACAGCAGCATGCCCAGGATGGCGGTAACTACGGCAGACAATGCCGCAGCAAGCCGCAGCATAATAAACCATTCATCTTTCGTTGTACGGCCGGAAGGTACCCACATCGTGAAAAATGAAAGCAATAATAATACGATGGGAAAATGAAGAAACATCGGGTGCATCCTTCCGGCCACTGCCAGCCACGAAGGGATATGCAGGACACTTTCAAACACAACTAAAAAAAGGAGAAAGATCATGCCGCCAAATAGTACGCCACTACCAATTCTTATTAATGTTCGCATGTATATGTCTGTATTTTTTAGCCGTCATAAATAACGCTGAACTTTGTTCTTGCTGTTTTACCTTTACCATTCGCTGGTTACATCCAGCGATTAACATCCAACCATTGAGTTTTTTATCTTTCACCTCTCACTTCTCACCTTTCCCCTTTCTCCTCCCTACACCCTCGTAAGCTTATAGGGGTATACTTTGTTGGATGCCCACTGGGCTACATATATACTTCCTTCATCGTCTACACATACATCATGAGGATGTACAAATATTTTTTCGGCCTGCGCCATGGGCTGCAGCATGTCATTTGCATAAAGGGGCGCCGTTCCGCCAATGTTAGAAACCACTTTATTGTTTTTATCCAGGATGGTTACAAAGCCTGTTCCCACCGCATTTAAATCCGGGGAACGAAGCACTGCTGCGTACAGGTGATCGCCATGAATTACGGGGCGGCACACGCAGGCACCCGGCAATTCAATGATTTCAATTAATTTTCCATCCAGGGAAAATCTTTTAAAGCAATGGCGTGTACGGTCGGTAATCAATAAAGTAGGAGTGCCTTGCCTGCTGTCAATCGTTATACCATGTGCATTATCAAAATTCGAAGTCGTTTCTCCCTTACCGCCAAAAAAGTTTTTAAGCTTTCCTTTCTCATCGTATTGCATAATGTATTGCGAACCATAACCGTCGGCAATATAAAAATCACCATTGTCCAATACGGTGGTTTCAGTAGGTACAAAAGCTTCCTTCTTTTGATATACCCCGGTTTCTTGGGGATAATCAATCGTTAATAAGATTTTGCCGTCTAATGTGGTTTTGTATACCTGGTTTTTTTTGGTGTCGGTAATGAATAAATACTCTTCTCCGCCCGCCCGGTGCAGGGTAAGCCCGTGTGCACCTGGAAATTCGTGACCCCAGCTTTCTTTCAGTTTGCCGGATTTGGTGTAGATCAGAATATTATTTTTTGTTTCATTGGTCAATAAAATGATCCTTCCCTTTTTATCCTGCACCATTTCATGGCAATCGTTCACGGGATATTTTTCCGGGTTCAATGCGCTCCAGTTCACATCCAGGCGGTAGCGCATATCATTTTGTCCGTAAATGGGATCGTCTTTACCAGCAAACATATCTTTGGTAATGGCTATTGTGCCGGTCAACAAGCCGGCATTTTTTAAAAATTTTCTTCTGTTCATGGGGCTTTTATTATAAGGGAATAATGATTAATCAGGTAATGATATCTTTTACTACTTTGCCGGCAACGTCTGTTAGCCTG
>DASUFG010000267.1:0-3152 GCA_036274715.1 Agriterribacter sp. | reverse complement strand
TATGATTTATACGGACGGAAAATCAGGTGTTAGTTATGCCAAGCGTTTTAATGTAACTGGTATTACCCGTGATAAAGAATATGATTTAACGAAGGGATCAGACAAAAGCAAAGTGCATTACTTATCGGTGAATCCCAATGGGGAGGCAGAAGCGGTGAGGATAGTGCTGAGTCCTAATTCAACGGCCCGTAATAAAGAATTAGAATTTTACTTTGAGGAATTGGAAATAAAAGGCAGGGGTAGTTTGGGCAACCAGGTTACAAAATACCCGGTGAAGTCGGTAAAATTTAAAGAGGCGGGACGTTCTACGCTCAGTGCAAGAAAGCTTTGGTTCGACAATACTTTCGGCAGGCTGAATACGGAAGAGAAGGGAGAATTCCTGGGGACTTTTGAAACAGACGACCAATTATTGATTATTTATAAAAATGGGAATTATGAGGTTTCGGATACTGAACTCACGCAACGTTTTGACGGTGAAAAGGTAATGCTCATTGAAAAATTCGATCCGGGTAAAGTAATTACGGCTATATACCTCGATAAGGAGAAATTGCAGTACAATATCAAGAGATTTAAAATTGAAACAACCACGTTAAAAAATAAATTTTTCTTTATTAAAGAAGGAGAGGGCAACCAACTGGAAGCGGTTACCACTGAAGATGCAGCGATACTGGCGATGCAAAGCGGACGGGGAGCACAGGTAAGAAGGGCTAAAATAAAAGTAAATAAGGCGGTGGAGGTGATGGGATGGAAAGCGTTCGGTGCTAAATTGGCCGATTATTCAAAAAGCACAGAAATGGAGTGGGAGAAAAAGAAACCCGATGATCACCAGCAGCCGGAATTGTTCTAAAAGATAATGTTTGTAATAACCAGGTATGAGCGCATGATTAGTTTCTCTGAAACGGAGTGATGGTGTACGTATAAAACCAGCTCATTTTAAATATTATGACAAGAATAACGGAACAATCTTCATTGTACAGGCATCTGGAAAAAATGACTGTGGCAGAACTTACAGGGCATATCAATCATGAAGATAAAAAAGTGGCAGTCGCTATAGAAAAAGCCTTGCCGCACCTTAATAAACTCATTGAGGCCATTGTTCAAAAACTTAAGGCTGGTGGCAGAATGTTTTACCTGGGTGCCGGTAGTGGAGGCCGCCTATCCGTATTGGATGCCATTGAATTACCCACCACCTACGGTATTCCTAAAGGTATGGTTAATGTAATACTGGCCGGCGGGCTGGAACATCTTATTGAAGCCCCCGAAGAAAAGGAAGACGATACCGGGGCCGGTTGGGAGGCTTTAATGGGATATGATGTTTCTGCTGATGATCTTGTTATTGGGATTTCTGCCAGCGGAACAACACCTTTTGTTCTTGCCGCCTTAAAGCAATGCAATTTGAATAACATTACTACGGCTTGCATTGTGAGTAACCCCGATTCACCTATTGCGGCCGAGGCTGCGTTGCCGGTAGAAGTAATAACCGGCCCGGAATTTATTACCGGCAGCACCCGTATGAAATGTGGCACAGCGCAAAAAATGATATTTGATATGATCAGTACGACCACCATGATACAACTGGGCAGGGTGGAAGATAACAGTATGGTGAATGTATTGCTGATCAATGATAAAATTACCGACCGGGCAGTGAAAATATTAATGCAGAAAGCGGAACTGAAGGACTATGAAGAAGCTAAATCTATTTTGCTGAAACACGGTAGCGTTAAAAAAGCAATGGATGCGCTTCAGTAGTGTTTTTGTGGCTGCAGAACGATAGGCAACCAGCGTGAAAGCGCGGGCTGAATCTTAATTATTTTTTTCTTTGCCCGCCAGGCGGCGCCAGGTCTAATTTATTTTGGAGTACTGGCTTCTCTACGGGTGCCTGTCCGTCCTGCAGTTTAAAATCAAATACCTTATCTATGTGAACCCACCTTCCTTTTTCCCATTTAAAACCCTCATAATCGCCATCGGGTATATACGTGTATTTTTTATCGGGCTGGTTATTTTCCGAAATCAGGTGATCGAACAGAATCATGTTTAATTCTTCATCAAACTTTATGCTGCCATTACCCCCTTTTTTATATTCAATCGAAAATCTTGTCTGCATCGGTTTTGGGGGAACATCAGCATCGAAACTGAAAAATTGCCCCCCAAAAACAGGTTTACCGTTCTGAAAAGTCAGTACTTCAATCCGCTTTTTTGTACTCCTGAAATTATTCTCATCGTAACCCAGCAGCGTGTAAAATTTTTTGCCCTGGTATGATGTTTCTATGATCTTGTAATATATGGCTCCAATCCATTCCTCGTTACTGTTGACGGTATTTTTGGGATCGTCAACAAGCGCTGTTTTATCTATCAGTGGGTATAAGGATAAGGAGCCATCTTCGGTACGCATTTGTATGGCGCCATGACGGCGAAATGTTTTTTCATCTTTGATTACCTGCCATGTAAAAACCCGGAAGCTGCTGTCGGGCGAATATAGCCGGGAGATGGTCTGCAGCGAATCAAAGGGGAATGAAAAAGAATAGGGCTCCTTTAATGCTCTTACCAGCATGCGGGTAAAAATGCTGTCTGATCTAAACCGGTCTGCCGCCTCAGGGGCATTTACAATATCAAAGGCATGTTGTTTCATAGAATCTTCCCGCGCAGCCATTGCGGAGATAAAGGTGCTTTTTGTGCTTTGGGCAGTCACAGTAAAAGCCCCGGTACTGAAGCAAAATAAAATGAGGTATAAAAATATGTTTCTCATGCCGGCTATCTGATCAGCGAAAATACAAACAATGCCTGGTATGAACGGGAAATGCCGGAGCTTAGTGTTTAAAATTTTGGTAAAATGGAAAAGACGATCTTTTCATAAGAGCTGATCGTTCGCTTCAGGAAATTTTAACGATCCATAAACCTGCCCGGCTCAAAACTATAAATGGGTTACACCAATGGTTCCTGTTGACTCAGGCAATGAAAGCTTCCCAATCCCCAGATAATATCTGAGGACGGAATTCCAACCACTTTGCGTTCCGGGAAGCAATCCTGGATAACCTGTAATGCCTTGTCATCATTTTTACAGGCGTAGGTAGGTACAATTACCGCCGCGTTGGCAATATAGAAATTGGCGTAGGAGGCGGGCAGACGTTGGTCTTCGTAAATAATGGCATCCG
>DASUFG010000266.1:0-4814 GCA_036274715.1 Agriterribacter sp. | reverse complement strand
CAAGATCCAAAAAACAAAAAACAAGAAACAAGAAATACAAATTCAAATCCGAAAAATGAAATTCAGAACCTGAAAGAAAAATCCAAATTCAAATAACAAGAAACAAATACAGTTCAAATACAAATCCGAAACTTGAAATCCGAAATCCGAAGGGAAAATCCAAAACCCGAAAGGAAAATCCAAAATTCAAATAACAAGAAGCAAATTAATCTCAAACTGGCACGAAGATCAAATTCCGAAATCCGAAGAGAAACTTCCAAACAATAAACCATGCACGACAAAGGGTAAATTACCCGCCCAATTTCAAATTTTACATACCAAATTTCAAATCTTCTAGTCTGGTAATTCTTCAATAACATATCCAAAATCACCAACGGCTTCCATGATCCGCTCGTTGTCTATGCTTCCACTGTGGCTTTCTACCCTTAAAATTTTATCACAGTCGTGCAGGTCAAAATTGATCCGGTACGATGGAAAATAATCAAGCAGGGCATTCTTTAAACGTTCGGCCTCCAATTTCTGCTGAACATTGGTTTTAAAAACCTCAATCAACTGTTCCATTTGTAGTGTCGGTTTAAAATGAACATAATAAAAATTTAACCTGGTGTCAACACCTTTTCATCCCCGGCGAAGCCATCTAATCACAAACTTAAAAGCGGCTACTGACAACCTTATGGCAGTCCAAAAAAAGAGACATCCTGATCGTGAAATTTTTATGCATCAATTACTGTTCCATTCCCATTATGCATCTCCCGGGCAGTAAATTGATTTTTTCTTGCCTAATAGTGCATCCTGCTTTCCTGACCATTGATGAAGAAATATTGTTGCATATGGACAAACCGCTTTAAATAATCCGCAGCTAAAGAACCGGGTCCATAAATTCCGTCAATACGAGGTTAATCTGCCTAAAAAACCATGACATATGGCGGGATTTTCATAACTTTAGCGTTTATAACAATTAGTTTACTTATATTAAACATTTGAATTCAAAAGGTGTTTTTTTTGCCTTCTGAGATAAGAATAGCCTAAAAATCCAACCGAACGGGAGTCGTTAAACCTGCGATATGAAAAAGATTTACATAGTTGCCCTGTTTTGTTTAATCTGTGCGATAGGGCTGTTTACCTTCTTGTACCTGTCTGGCGAAAAATCAAACAACCCGCCCGGCGAAGAAACCATCAGCTACAATTTCCAGGTACGCCCTATTCTTTCCGACAAATGCTACGCCTGTCATGGACCCGATGCAAATAAGCGGGAGGCTGGATTACGGTTTGATATCCAGGAAGAAGCCTATAAGGCATTGAAGGACAATCCAAAGGCTCATGCCATTGTTCCCGGGAAGCCAGATTTATCGGAGCTTTATATCCGGGTATCTACCAAAGACACAGCTGTAATAATGCCCCCGGTGTCGAGCAATTTACCCACGCTTACTGAAGCCGAGGTTGACGTTATCAAAAAATGGATTGAACAGGGCGCCAAATATGAGCGCCATTGGGCTTTTGTTGCGCCCCAAAAACCTTCCCTGCCCAAAATAGAAAACAAGGACTGGCCAAGAAATGAAATTGATCATTTTGTAGTGAGCAAAATGGAAGAGCATGGGTTGGCGCCAAACGAAGAAGCCGACAAAGAAAGGTTATTGAGGCGTATCAGTTTAGATATTACCGGGCTCCCGCCAACGCCTTCCGAAATTGAGGCGTTCCTGAAAAACACAGATCCCGATGCGTATGAAAAAATGATTGACACTTTATTGCAGCGCCCGGCTTACGGAGAACGCATGGCAATTCCCTGGTTAGATGTAGCGCGTTATGCCGATTCGCATGGTTACCAGGACGATAATTACCGGTCGCAATGGCCGTGGCGCGATTGGGTGATTCATGCATTTAATGAAAACTTACCTTATGACCAGTTTGTTACCTGGCAGCTGGCAGGCGACCTGGTTCCGAATGCCAACAAAGAACAGATATTGGCAACCGGTTTTAACCGCAATCATAAGATCACCGAAGAAGGTGGTGTAATTAATGAAGAATACCGCGTAGAATACGTGGTAGACCGAACAAACACACTGGGTACGGCAATATTGGGCATGACCATTGAATGCGCTAAATGCCACGATCATAAATATGATCCCATTTCGCAAAAAGATTTTTACCAGTTGTCGGCATTTTTTAATAATATCCAGGAAGTAGGAATAGAATCTACGGTTGGCGGCCACGACACCTATGCCAAAAACCCGCGCATGGACATCACAAAAGAAGATCTCCAGGGCGTGTTGAATTTTATTACCAGTTCAGACACTTCCGGCTTACAGGTGTCGGTGATGAAGGACAGGGAAAAGGATTCGTTAAGGAAAACCTTTATCCTTACGCGCGGGGTATACGACCACCATGCCGAAGAAGTACAACCCGGTACGCCCAAGGCCATTATGGCTTTTTCTCCTGATTTTCCTAAAAACCGGCTTGGTTTATCGGAATGGCTGTTTGACGCTAAAAACCCGCTTACTTCAAGAGTTTTTGTAAACCGGGTATGGCAGGAATTTTTTGGGCGGGGAATTGTAAAATCCTCGAACGACTTTGGTATGCAGGGTGAACTGCCCGTGAATCCAAAATTACTGGATTGGCTGGCTGTGGATTTCCGGGAAAACGGGTGGGATATCAAAAGACTGGTAAAGCAAATCTGCATGTCGGCCACGTATCGCCAGTCGTCTGCTATTACACCCGAAAAACTAAAAGCCGACCCGCAAAATATTTATTTATCGTATGCTCCCCGCATCCGCATGAACGCGGAAATGGTACGTGACTTAACCTTGGCGAGCAGCGGGTTGTTGCGCCCCATAATAGGCGGACCCAGTGTGAAGCCCTATCAACCACCGGGGCTGTGGGAACTGGCCACCTCAGGCAGGGGCATCCTGGCATCGTATAAACAGGATCATGGCGACGACCTGTACAGGAGAGGCTTGTATACTTTTATTAAACGGACCGTTCCGCCACCCAGCATGATGATTTTTGATGCCAGCAACCGCGATCAATGCGAAGTAAAAAGATCCAGAACCAACACGCCCTTGCAGGCATTGATAATGATGAATGATCCCACGGTATTGGAAGCTTCTGTAGCCTTGGCAGATCAGTTGGCGCAGAACAATGAAAAACCGGAAGCTGCGGTTACTGACGCTTTTTTACGCATCATTAACAGGCATCCCGATAAACAGGAACAGGACATCCTGCTGCAGTATCTCAGCGAACAGGAAGCTTATTTTGAAGCGAATTCAAAAACGGTTGAAAAAGTGACTAAAGTTGGAGAATATAAAATGAAGAGTACCCCCGCGCCCAAAGTAGCGGCACTTACCCGCATGGTGCAGGTAATTTATAATATGGATGAAGCAATTACAAAAACTTAACGTGTGATGGAAAAAGAATTATTACAACATGGTTTAAATATTAACCGCCGGAAGTTTTTATCGCGCATGAGCATTGGACTGGGCAGCGCTGCCCTGGGCTCTTTGCTTATTCCGGGACTATTTGATGGAACGAGCGAAGAAGAAGCCGGTTTTATGCCGGGCATCCCGCATTTCGCGCCCAAAGCCAAAAGGGTGATCTATCTTTTTCAAAATGGAGCGCCGTCGCAACTTGAAACATTCGACTATAAGCCAACCCTCAATAAAATGATGGGTGAGGATTTACCGGAATCCATTCGCCAGGGACAGCGGTTAACGGGCATGACTGCCGGTCAGAAGTCTTTTCCTTTGGTGGGCTCTTATTATAAATTTAATCAACATGGGCAGTCTGGTGCGTGGGTAAGCGAAATATTCCCGCATATGGCCAATGTTGTAGATGATCTTTGTATTATAAGATCAATGCATACCGAAGCCATAAACCATGATCCCGCTTTGACCTTTTTTCAAACAGGCGCCCAACAGGGCAACCGCCCCAGCATGGGCTCCTGGGTGAGCTATGGATTGGGAACAGAAAATAAAAATCTCCCGGCGTTTTGCGTATTACTTTCCCGTGGCAAAGGGAATGGACAGGGGGTTTATTCCAAATTGTGGTCGAATGGATTTTTAGATTCCATTCACCAGGGTGTGCAGTTCAGCAGCGGGGAAAATCCAATTTTGTATTTACAGGACCCCGATGGCATGGACAGGATTACCCGCCGAAATATGCTGGATAAAGTGGCAGCGCTCAATGAAATTCAACTTAAAAATTTTGGAGACCCGGAAATTGCCACTAAAATTCAGCAGTACGAAATGGCGTACCGCATGCAAACTGCTGTTCCCGAAATTATGGACGTATCTAAAGAGCCTGATGAAATTGTAAAGCTATATGGCTCCGAATGCCTTACTCCGGGCACTTTTGCTGCCAACTGTTTGCTGGCCCGTAAGCTGTCGGAAAATGGCGTACGCTTTATCCAGCTATACCACCAGGGTTGGGACCAGCACGGTAATCTCCCCAATGAAATGAGAGGGCAGGCCAAAGACGTTGACCAGGCATCTGCAGCGCTTATTACCGATTTGAAACAGAGAGGACTGCTTGATGAAACACTGGTAATTTGGGGTGGCGAATTTGGCAGAACCAATTATTGCCAGGGCACTATTAAAGTTGACAATTATGGCAGGGACCATCACCCACGCTGCTTTACCATCTGGATGGCCGGCGGTGGCATTAAACCTGGAATGGTGTATGGCGAAACCGATGAGTTTGGATATAACATCGTTAAAAACCCGGTACACATCAACGACTTTCATGCCACTATTTTGAACCAGCTGGGCTTCGACCATGAAAGACTGACTTATCGATTCCAGGGCCGCAGGTACAGGCTAACA
>DASUFG010000265.1:0-2293 GCA_036274715.1 Agriterribacter sp. | reverse complement strand
AAAAAGATGAGCTCCCGGTATGCCTGTCCGCCGGCTTGAAAGCCTACGGTTAGCTGCGACATCTTGGCTTTTCCCACCATTTTTCCTTTTTCATAAACGATCCCATTCCCGGAGGCTCCGCCCACCACTAAAGCTCCCTTGCCTACATTAGGAAGAATCGCATATCCATAGGCGCCGGCAAACACATTTTTTAACAGGGCGTCAGTACTCAGAAATTCGGCTTTGGCATCGTCACAATCAGCCATTACTTCTTTATCCTTGCTGGATTGAGCTGTTATTGTATTTGCAATTAATAAGGATGAAAAAATCAATATTAATTGTGGAAGTGTGTTAAAAAGGTACTTTTTCATTGTGGAGAATATTTAATTGATGGAGTAAAACATTGGTAACAAAAATTGATCCCAAAATTTTTCGTTAAGCCTTCACCTGCTCTTTCAGTAAGGGATTGTTCCTTTTACTGCTTAAAATACTTCAAAAACGAATAAGGAAAATCTCACAAAAAACCATTTCCTGGAAAGGTGTAGGGATTAATTGAACACCTGGACATCTTGTTCAGTAAAGTTGCAAAAGTTCCTCTAAAGTCCCAAATTAATTAATGGAGTGATACGAGCCATATGAAGGCACGGAATAAAAAATCCGCCAGGCGACGGAAATCATTTACAAATTGCAGCGCAACGGGTAAACATTATCCTTTTACCAATCACGCTTTTAACCGGTTAAAACAGGGTTGATTCTTTTCGGACTACCCGCCGTTGCTTCCGATAGCTGTAAAAATACTGCCCCGGCAGAGCGGTTGATCACTGCAGCAGGGTGGCCTAATGATTTTGGGGAGTGATCATAATATGGGCCCGGTGTGTACCCGGGTCCATGATCCAGGGCATGCCCGGCGCATCAGGTTTTATGGGCAGTCCGGTACTCGCGGATGTTGCCCACGGAATGTACACAGATGCCCGCAAGCTACCTTTGGTTACTTCACCGGTTTCGGCGTTATAGGATTCCTCGGGTGCGGTAAAAACCTGCAGGTTAGATGGGTGGTCCGGCATTTTCAGTTTCCCCGATTTTGCCTCGGCTTCCCGGGTATCAAATATTTCCTTATACGTTTTACCGGCTGCCCTTAGCTCCCTTCCTCTTGCCATAAACGGCTCCAGGTCTTTGTGATAACAGGCTACACTAACACCTTTTTGTTTGGGGTCATCTGCCAGGCAGATCAATTCATTGCTTCCATTACGGAGAACCACCAGTTCTCCTTTGGCATTGTGGCCATACACCATGGCGTCTGCCCGTTTTGCTTCGGGTGCGGCCAGCAATGCCGTTTTGATTTGTATGTCGGCGGGAGGAATTTGAGCAGGTAACAGTTGGTAGCCTGTTAATGTCAGGATCATTAGAGATAAATATTTCATAACCGGGAGTTTAGATATGGCATCGTTAACCACTACAATATCGGCATTTTTGCTCAGCCACCGGCCACCTTCTTCATTTTAATCCCACACGCTTTATCACGTTTTCGCGAATTATTTGACATCCGGCCCATGTTTTATGCGTTTTATGCACAGGAATCAATAAGTTTGGAAACTGTATAGTTCAATCTGTCAAACCCTGCAATCACCGCCCGCCGTTTTCGGCTAATTTATTTTAGAATTTATACACGCCATTCAATGCTTCGTGCTGTACCGGTTTCTGAGCACCTGTAAGCGTTCTTAAACATGCAGTGAAAATGGTAACGTGAACAGAGTGTTGGCAGCCAATATTTCATTCAGTTAAGCAATTATCTTTCATATTAATAACAAAACTTCCAGACACCTTCTTACCTAAAATTTATATATGTTCCAGCAACTGACAGAAAAAAACCGGCTTACAAGAAACCACACCCAGGAATATCGCAGGAGTTTTGCATTCAACCGTAATGCTGCCGGTTTCAGCAAAGAAAAAAAAGACCTTGTTTATACCTTAGTATGTGACCGGGCGGATGGTCCATTCATTTATGATATTGATGGAAACGACTACATCGATCTCACCATGGGGTTTGGTTCTGTATTGTTCGGGCATAATTATCTGCCGGTACGCAGAGCTATTGAGGAGCAATTAGCAAAAAGTTGGTCTGTGGGGCCAATCTCTCCTTTGGCAGGGATACTTTCAAAAGAAATAACAAAAGCAGCCGGTGTTGAAAGAGTTGCTTTTTTTAATTCGGGTACCGAAGCAGTAATGGTAGCGTTGAGGATTGCCAAAGCCGTAACTAAAAAAAAATACGTCGTTTTTTTTAAAGGATCCTACCATGGTACTTTTGATTCGCTGC
>DASUFG010000264.1:0-11709 GCA_036274715.1 Agriterribacter sp. | reverse complement strand
TTACCATTGGTGATTTTGATCCGGCAATTTTTCCTATCCCGAAGGAACTGGAAGATGAAATTATCGAGGCCTATCGAAAGCATTTCACTAACTATCCAGCGGCAGAGGGTAACCCCGATTTGAGGGAAGCCATAACCAGCTTTTTAAAAGAAAAGGAAGGGTTGGAATACAGTCCGGCTGAAATATTGGTGGCGTCCGGTGGGCGGCCGCTCATCTACTCTTTTTTCAGAACTGTTGCCGATAAAGGCGATAAAATAATTTACGCCGTTCCATCATGGAACAATAATCATTATACTCATTTCGTGGATGGCATACATTGCGAAGTGGAAGCGAGCGCTGAAAACCATTTTATGCCCTCGGCAGGCGATATCCAGCCGAATATTGAAAATGCAGTGATCTTGGCACTTTGTTCGCCCCAAAACCCCACGGGAACAACATTCACGAAGGCAGCGCTGGAGGAAATTTGTGATATGGTGTTAGGGGAAAACAAACGGCGCCAGCCTGGGCAAAAAAAATTATATGTACTATATGACCAGATGTACTGGCAGCTTACCTATGGCGATATCCGGCATTACGATCCTGTGTCGCTGCGTCCTGAAATGAAAGCTTACACCGTGTATATTGATGCCATCAGCAAATGTTTTGCCGCTACAGGCGTGAGGGTAGGGTGGGCAATGGGGCCGCAAATGATCATGAACAAGATGAAAGCCATACTCTCACATGTAGGCGCCTGGGCTCCAATGGCAGAACAAAAGGCGGTGGCCCGGTTTTTATTGCAGCGTGATGCCGTCAATAATTACCTGCTTCATTTTAAGGCTGAGATATCTTTTAGGCTGCAAACCATTTACGAAGGGTTGATGCGGTTAAAAAAGGAAGGCTTACCGGTAAATGCCATTGCCCCGCAGGCTGCTATTTATCTCACCATACAGGTAAATGCAAAGGGTATGACAACTGCTACCCTAAAGCTGCTCGAACATCAAAAAGATGTTACGGATTACCTGCTTAATGAAGCCCGAATTGCAATAGTTCCCTTTTATGCGTTTGGAGCGTCTAAACATTCCAGTTGGTACCGCCTGAGTGTAGGTGCCTGTAAAAGGGAAGAGATTGGTGAGATGATTGAAGCCCTTGCAAAAGCACTGCGTAAATTAAAATGAGGAGTAGGGCAAAGGTGGTTGTACTATAAATGCAATACTTCCAGTACCAGGTACTCTTTGGAATGAGCTTGTCTTTCTGAGCCCGGTTTTGGGCTTCTGCTGTCTTATGATGCAATTTTAGGAGAATCTTACCAAGCAAACGCCATCATTCAAACCTGTTTTTGATTGTATAGTCTTAAATTTGCCCTTATTTTAATGACCATGAGCACAACAGCAGTTTCTCCCCAATCCGTATTAACCCCAAAAGATTTCGCTACCGACCAGGAAGTAAGGTGGTGCCCGGGTTGTGGAGACTATTCCATCTTAGCGCAGGTACAAAAAGTAATGCCCGGCTTAGGTATTCCAAAAGAAAATATTGTAATTGTTTCCGGCATCGGCTGCTCTTCACGCTTCCCTTATTATATGAATACTTATGGTATGCATTCCATTCATGGGAGAGCTACGGCTGTTGCATCCGGATTAAAGGCTTCAAGGCCTGAGCTGAGTGTGTGGATTGTGGCAGGCGATGGAGATGCACTAAGCATAGGAGGCAATCATACCATACATTTATTGCGTCGTAATTTCGACGTAAACATGTTGTTGTTTAATAACCAGATATATGGTTTAACCAAAGGACAATATTCCCCCACTTCTGAAGAGCGAAAAATAACCAAGTCGACTCCATTGGGAAGCATTGATCATCCTTTCAACCCACTGGCATTGGCTATGGGAGCAGACGCGACCTTTATTGCCCGAACTATGGATCGCGACCCTAAACATTTACAGGAAACACTCGTTCGCAGCCATAAGCATAAGGGGGCTTCGTTTACAGAAATATACCAGAACTGCAACATTTTTAATGATGGCGCTTTTGAAATCTTTACAGAGAAAAGTTCCAAACCCGAAGAAGTGCTGTTTTTGGAACAGGATAAGCCCCTGGTGTTCGGTGCAGCAAGAAATAAGGGCATACAACTAGATGGCCTGAAGCCGGTTGTGGTGGAACTTGGAAACGGTATCGGTGAATCGGATCTTTGGGTGCACGATGAAAACGATTTTTACAAAGCACAGATATTGGTGAGGATGTTTGATGATCCGGCAAAAGAAGGGCATCTTCCCCGCCCTTTTGGTATTATTTATGAAACAGAAAGAGCGTGCTACGAAGATGTTATGGCCATGCAAATAGATGAAGCCATTGCCGCTAAAGGCAAAGGTGATTTAGATAAATTGTTAAGGGGCAACGAAATATGGACTATAGCCTGAGTTGGAGGCGGCGTAGTTTTTGATTCCGTTTTGGATTCTTTCGGTTTAGATCCTTTTCCTCGAATTTCGAATTGAACGTATCGGATTTTTGGGCTTCTTCTTATTGCTGAATTCGCTTCTTCTCAAAGTTCAATTTTCAAGATCAATGGCGCATGCCTCTTAAAAAAAAATGCCGGCGATAGATATCACCGGCCTGTGCTTACCTCTGAAACCACAAAAAGAAAAAGTTGATATACCATTTTCGGTTAAAAAGACATATTTAGTGATGATCAGCCTGAAAATGCGTAGATGCCCTACCTGTAAAATCACGGATTGACTTAAAGAAACATCCAATTTTAATTGGGGGAGATTGGACAAAAAACAGAGGACGATTGGATATTAACTGATGCATTTCCCGAACGGGGCTGCGGATAGGTGTTAATTCTTATGCGAATGTAAGAGGTTGTATTAATATTTCAAATTAAAATTAAATATGTTGGCCGACTTTGCGCTTAATAGTAGCTCATTTCCGCCATGCCTTTGGCAGTAAGGAAATTGTTCAAATGCTCATTCCTGTCTAAATGCTCCGGCTGCTTCAAGTTCTTTTTTCGCGGCTGTCATTGTTTTTTCAAGTTTAAAATCGTACCACCATTTTGGCGCAGTTTTTTTCATGATGGTATCAATATTACGCATTCCCACTAAATTCCATGCACCTTGCATTTTTCCTCTTAGGCCCTGCTGAAGTGCTCTCAGGCTCATAGCAAAACCGCTATCAATATACTCCATATGGTGCCAGTATCCGGCTGGCATAAACAGAGTGTCGCCATGCGCCATTATTACTTCGTAACCCTTCGCTAATTTTAAAGCAGGAAACCGCGAATAATCAGGTGTTCCATTGTTTTTATGATAATGAGAGAGGTCTGCTAAGCTCAGCACCTCGTAAGGCTTTCTGTATAACTTGTATTGTTCTTCAAAAGGAAATAATAACACGCGTTTTTTACCAATAAACTGCGTATGCATGATGTGCGAAAGGTCAATGTCAAAATGAAGGTGGGTAATAGAAGTTGCACCGCCCACAAACAACATGGGATAACGTTTTACAAAGCCCTTCATTAACTCATCCGGCCAGTCAAAATCATGTGTTAGCTCAGGGGCATGATCGAAAATGTTAAAAAGGAAGATACGCCAGCCCGCCGGTCCATTAGTGATCATATCAATATATTCCCCAAAACTAGAGTGGTCATCTGCCCTGTTAACCGGCGTATAAGCATCACTTTTTGTGTTGTTATAAATGCCCACTTTTTTATCGCCAACTATGGCTTTAAAATAATCCCATGTCCATTTGGTATAAGCGGGCCATTCTTTTGCTATATCCTTTATTACAAGCGGTTTGCCGGGCGTATAATAATCCCTTTCAAACAATTCCGGAGTAATCGTTTCAACGGTATCCACTGCCTGGAGCAACATAGATTTGAAAATTTAGAAACAAAAATAAAACACCCGGCAAAAATTAGTCGTTAGTAAAATAATAATACCAGAATAAGGCCAAAAAACGGATACAGTTTGCCTATCCAGACTTTTATATAGATTTTTGTCAAATATATAACTGTTATCCGGCACAAATTCAATTTTAAGATTTTCAATAATGTTGAGCCTGGCTCAGCCCGCAGCTAAAAGCATCTAAAAATGAAGATGAAAAAGCATGGCAATAATGCTTGTTTAAATTTGTTATGAATTACCTGGCACATGCATACCTGTCTTTTCTGCATCCCGAAGTACTTGTAGGCAACATGATAAGCGATTTCGTAAAGGGCAAACAGAAATTGAACTATTCTGACAATATTCAGAAGGGCATTATGTTGCACCGTGCTATCGATACCTTCACAGACAACCATATTGCCACTAAAGCTGCCAAACAATTATTTCGCCCTTTTTATGGACTGTATGCCGGTGCCTTTATGGATATCGTATACGATCATTTTTTGGCGAAAGACAATACTGCATTTAAAGACCCCAACCTGCTTCAATTCTCAACAAAAACGTATGCACAACTCGATCAATATACCCATATATTTCCCGACAGGTTTAGCAGGCTGTATCCTTATATGAAAAAACAAAACTGGTTATACAATTATCAGTACCCAGAGGGTATAGCGAACAGTTTCCGCGGACTTGTGCACCGGGCTGCTTATATGGCGGATAGCACTACAGCTTTTCAAATTTTCGAGGAACACCATGATTCCCTGCAGAAATACTATATCGATTTTTTTCCTGAAGTCATTGCCTTTGCCAAACTGCAGTTTGCAGCGGGTTTTCCTGGTTATCATTTTCAGTAGTTGTGCTCCTTCCTTTTTAATCAACATCCAATCCTTACATTTGTCATTATTATGAAAAAATCAATCTTTATTGCGCTGGCGTGTTTGCTCACGCTTTCAGTTACTGCTCAGGGAAAATGGACACCCTTAGACAATTCTCCAATGGACATGATCTATTTTCCTATGGACTACCCTATCCTTAAAATCAGGAAGCAGGCCCCAGAAATGCCGGGCATAAAAATTATATACAGTCGTCCGCAGAAAAAAAACCGAAAGGTTTTTGGAGAGCTTGTAGAATATGGCGCGGTTTGGCGTTTGGGCGCCAATGAAGCTACTGAATTGAATCTTTTTAAAGATTTGAGAATCGCCAATACCAAAATAAAAAAAGGCAGGTATACCATGTATGCAATTCCATTTAAAGATAAATGGACCATCATTATCAATAAAGACAATGACGTGTGGGGTTCGTTCGCATATGATGAAAAAAAAGATATAGTGCGTACCGATGTGAAAACGGGAAAAAATGAGGAACCAGTGGAAGCTTTTACAATGATGTTTGAAAAAGCCGATTTTGGAGCCAATCTCTTAATAACATGGGAAGATGTAAAAGTTGCATTGCCCTTTTATTTTTAAAAAGATCATCATTCACATATGAATTATCCGGCTGGTAAACTTCAAAGAATAGTTATCGTTTTATGCTGCCTATTATTGTACGGCTGCCATGCTATTCCAGAAAAAAAAGAAACCAAAGTAGATACTCCTGCAAGTTTACCGGTTCCAAGGCAGGAAAGCAATAATGTGGTGTCGATGCTGGATAAATCTCCAATGGATATCATTTACTTTCCCTGGGAATATCCAAAATTGAAAATGATGGGCAAAATAAAGACCCAGCCGGTGTTCAGGGTTATATACAGCCGTCCGCAGAAAAACGGGCGGGAAGTATTTGGTGCTATCGTAAAATATGGAGAACCCTGGCGTTTAGGAGCGAATGAAGGTACGGAAATTGAATTTTTTGAAGACGTTACGATACAGGAAACCAAGGTCAGGAAAGGGCGATACTTACTGTATTGCATTCCCCGGCCTACTGATTGGACGCTTATTATGAATAGCGATTTGTACAGCTGGGGATTGAGAATAAATGCAAAAAAAGATGTTTTCAAGTTTACTGTACCCACTATGCCTACCGATAAAACGATAGAAGCATTTACGATGGAAACTGAAAAAACGAAAGAAGGAGCATTGCTATGGATGGCCTGGGATGATACTAAAGTTTCGCTTGCCATAAAAACAATGGATCAATAAATCAAACCAGCATATCCTTTTTTACCAGTATTTTCATTTGGGAATCTGGTATCTTTTTAATTTTTTCATTGTTAATTTACTTGCCATGTTGCACACTAAAATTGCGGGAATAGGAATGTATGTGCCTGAGGATGTTGTTACAAACAATGACCTGAAAAACTATATGGACACAAATGATACCTGGATACAGGAGCGTACAGGTATCAAAGAAAGGAGATATGCAAAACGCACCGGGGAAACAACCACTACTATGGGTGTTGAGGCAGCAAAGAAGGCCATGGAAAGGGCAGGTGTCTCACCTGCCGATATTGACTTTATTATTTTTGCCACATTAAGTCCCGACTACTATTTTCCCGGCTGTGGTGTGCTTGTGCAACGCGCCCTTAAAATGAAGGAGATTGGCGCTTTGGATATCCGCAACCAATGCAGCGGGTTTGTGTACGCTTTAAGCGTAGGGGATCAGTTCATCAGGTCTGGCATGTATAAAAATATACTCGTGATTGGTAGTGAAAAACATTCTTTCGGTCTGGATTTCAGTACACGGGGAAGGAATGTTTCTGTTATTTTTGGAGATGGCGCCGGAGCCGTTATACTTCAGCCCACAGCAAATGACAAGGAAGGTATTTTAAGTACTCATTTGCACAGTGACGGCGAAAGCGCAGAGATATTAGCGATGTATAATCCGGGCACTCATGCCAATTACTGGACAGACAATACACTGGCCGATTTTGATGAGGCAGATATTGCGGAAATGTTCATGAGCCACAACATGATAGATAAAGCGCAGAATTTTCCCTATATGGATGGTCCGGCAGTATTTAAAAAAGCGGTTGTTAAGATGCCTGAAGTGATAATGGAAGCGCTTACATTCAACAACCTAAAGCCTGGCGATATTGATATGCTGATTCCACATCAGGCCAATTTACGCATCAGCCAGTTTGTCCAGCAGCAACTAGGATTGCGTGATGACCAGGTATACAATAATATTCAACATTATGGAAACACTACAGCCGCATCTATTCCTATAGCATGGTGCGAAGCGTGGGAAAAAGGGAAAATAAAGAAAGGCGATTTGCTGTGCCTTGTGTCTTTTGGAAGCGGTTTTACCTGGGGTAGTGCATTATTGAGGTGGTAAGTCTTTTTTGTTTTTCTTGCCTGGAAGTATTTTTTTTATGTCATCATCTCCATCCAGGTTATTCATTTGCGTTATTACCCATGGATAGCGGGCCGCTACAAAGCGCGACAATGGTTTAACTGTATATCGGGTAGGGTTGGGTAATGATGATGCTATCATGGCGGCTTCACGCTTTGAAAGCTGTGCCGCAGTTTTCGCAAAATAATAACGCGCCGCGGCCTCAATGCCAAAAATTCCTTTCCCCATTTCAATTACGTTTAAGTACACTTCCAGTATGCGTTCTTTTCCCCATATCCATTCAATCATAAATGTAAAATAGATTTCAAGTCCTTTACGCAGCCAGTTGCGGCCCTGCCATAAAAAAACATTTTTGGCCACCTGTTGACTGATGGAAGACGCCCCCGCTATCCTGTTTCTTTTTTTCTTATTCTTTTCAATCGCTTTCTGAATGCTTTTCCAATCGAAGCCATTATGGTCGGGGAATAGTTGATCTTCGGAAGCGATAACTGCCAGCCCGGCGTTGGGAGAAATTTTATCTGCAGAAACATAGTCCCTTTTTAGGCCATTCCCGCTTATAAAGCTGCCCAACTGGGTAAGCGTTACAGGCGGGTTCATCCATTTCAAAATAATAATGTAGGCAAACTGGGAAATGAATAAAACAAGGAATAGTCTTTTAGAAAACTTCCAGGTGCGGGCTAAGAAATTTTTCACAATGCGTCGAATAGTTTAGTGTGTAAAATAAAACAAACATATTTCTGCCTGAGAAATTTCTATGGTGAAGTCATTTCGATATATTCTATTCGATATTTTTTGCCAACCGGGTAATAATATTTGCGGAACTTATGCATAGTGAAACCCAGTAACGCAACCCCTCCCGAAATTGCCAGTGCTACAGGATCAATTTTTGTTTTTTGTATTAACGCGTTAAAAGTATGCAGAAAAGCATAGCCGCCGCCCGCAATCATGAATAGCGTGCCATTGCGCACAAATTCAAACGCTCTCCCCGGCTTGGGGATTGCTGCTATTTCTTTGTAGTAAAAACGAAGATCATAATGGCCGATTGTATCCGGAGTTCTGGTGCCCCATGGTGTAGGGGCCATCCTCACATCGTACTGTTTTATATACAAGGTGTCTTTATAAATTCTTTCTATTGTTCCGCTAACATAAGAGCCGTTAATATGAACAAATTCAATAGGTGCACCTTTAAAATAATTTTTAATAGTGCGATCCTTTTTTCTAAAGGATAGAAAATCGCTTTGCTGGGAGAATGAAAAAGAAGAAGTAAAAAAACAGGTTACTAAAAGCAGAGCTTTGTGCATGGCAGTCCGTTGAATTACAAAAAGCATTAATGCAGTATAAAAGTGAAAGTTATTTTTGTTGAAGTGATATCAAAATGGAAAGGTAATATCTTGAGTGATGATTAGTCATTTCTTTGCCGGTTATTCTTAATGCACTTTGTCGCTCCAGAAAATGATACCGTATATCAGTGCGAAAGCGAATCCAATTAATATTCCTCCAGAAATTTTAGTGATGAGCGAAATGTTTTGCACCGTAAGCCTCTTCCGCAACCCACCGGCCAACAGCACTTTTGCCGAGTCTGCCAGCATATTAAAGATAATGCAGGTAGCAAAAATCACAATTCTCTGCTGAAGGGTATGGGTTACCGCAAAAGCGGTAGCATTTACCAGCCAGAAAATGATCACACTCGGATTTAAGGTATTAATCAAAAAGCCAGATAGAAAAATCTGGGTATGATCCTTTCTGCCCAGTTTAACAACCAGTTCGTTGCCGTTAACCCTCACTCTGATTTTCTTGAAAAAAAGATAATAAACACCCAATGCCAGCAAAAAAAAGCTTCCGGTATACCCAATTAGGATCTTGTATTCCAGTAACTCCTTTACCAGTTCCGTAAAACCATTACTTACTATCACCAGCAAAATATCACTTACCCATACTCCTGCTACAAAGCTAAAGCCACCTTCGTGTCCGTTATAAATGCTTTGTTTGATGATCGTAAAAATTACCGGACCTACAGATAAAGCTAGAATTAACCCCAAAGCCAATCCTTTTAAGAGGGCCTCAATCATGATTTATCGTTTGGATTCATCAATTGAAGGTATAAATGTAAGAAACCAACACTAACAGTTTTTGTAAAAATCCGTTAATGATAGGGCCAGGAATAGTTCTATTTGGTGGCATTGCTAACAAATTGCTGCCATTCTTCCAGCATTTTTCCTTTCATTACTCTTGGAAATTTATGTTGTCCACCCAACTTCCCTTTTCTCTCCATAAATTCCATAAAAGTTTTTTCCGGTAACACCGTAAGCAACACCTCTTTCAATGCGCTTTTTCTTTCCACAGCATAATCATCATTCAATTCCTTAAGTTTATCGTCTATGGCAATTCGCAACTTTTCTGCATCTACCACATCATCACATGCTACATACCAATGATGAGCGAAAAATGAATGATGCGGTATACCTGATACTGTAAATTCTGGGATGGAAATGTTCATCTCCTGGCTTGCCATTTGAATACCTTTGTTGATATTGTCGATGCTCAGGTGTTCGCCTACCAGGTTAAGAAAATGCTTGGTTCTTCCGGTAATTACAATCTCGGATCTCTTTTTATCAGTAAACCTCACGGTATCTCCAATCAAATACCTCCAGGCGCCAGCCGACGTGCTTAATAAGATAGCATAGTCCTTCCCTTCCTCAACTTCTTCTAAAAGCAACGCTTCTGCATGCGGCACAATGTTTCCTTCGGGATCAAAATTCTGATTATTGAAAGGTACAAATTCGAGGAAAATATGCTCATTGGTACTCAGTCTCATGCCTTTAATATGCTGCCTGCATTGATAGGCGATAAAGCCTTCCGAAGCAAGATAGGTTTCGATATAGGTGAGTGGCTTACCCAACAATTCTTCAAATCCCTTTTTATAAGGGTCGAATGCTACTCCCCCATGCACGTAAAAAGCAAGATTCGGCCATATTTCGTGAATGTTATTCAGATTATATTTTTCAATAATCATTTCCATGCACATTTGTATCCAGGCCGGCACACCAACAACGAACCCAATATCCCAATTGGGTGCCTGTTCTACCACTTCATCCAATTTTGTATTCCAGTCTTTAGTGCGGGCAATTTTTTTTCCTGGTTTATAAAAAGGACTGAACCAAAAAGGTACTTTTTTAGCAGTGATACCACTTAGGTCGCCAGAATAATAGCCGGGTCCTTTCTGAAGATCCGTACTCCCCCCTAACATAAGCCAACCTTTGCGGATGGATTTTACCGGAATATTTTCATAATTGCGCAATGAAAGCATCTGCTTAATCATAACGATGCGGTTACCCCGCATGAGGTCGTTGGTAATAGGAATAAATTTACTGGCAGATCCGGACGTACCGGAACTTAGCGCGAAATATTCTATTTTCCCCGGCCAGCACACATCAGGGATGCCTTCCAACGTGCGGTGCCACCATTGGTCGTATATACAGTCGTAATCAAAAATGGGCACTCTTTGCTGATAAATTTTTTCAGGGTGTTTGTGCAGCAATATTTCATCAAAATGGTAGGCCTGTCCAAATTCGGTGAACCTGGCCTTTTTTAATAGTTTCTTTAAAACACGGCCCTGCTGGCGCCCTTGTGGCCCCGCATGCAACTTTAATGTTCTTGCAATTGTTTTAGGAATCGGTATTTCAATAATCCCCATTGAATATGGATGGGTTAATGATATTAATATGTAATGGGCAAATGTATGATTCTCCTTTGTATGTGCCTAAACTGATATAGGTTTATGCCTTTCCTGGCATAACAATATGCGAATGATCGGGAGACGAAATGCTTCCTATTATTGGGAATTGTTCATGTTTTAAGGAGAAGTATTTGCCTTATTTGCAATAGCATTTTTATTCATGAATAATCCCGGCAATACCTTTACTTCCGGCGGCATGTATGGCTATTTTAATATTTTTTCCCGGGAGTCGTTCTATCTGTTCAATGATTTGTTGAAATGATTGTTGCCCTTCACAAAAAATAACGGTCCCCAATCTATTATCATCAAATAAATATTCTGTAAAAGCAGCATTCAGGTCGCCCTTATGGCGGACCGCTTTTTCTGCTATTTTCTTGTCCACTGCCCTTAAAATCTGCAAAACAATTTGATAAGATGCTTCATCGCCGATAACCATTATTGGAAGTGAATCAATGTGCCTTTGTTTTTTTGATATGTTTTTATTAATGCTGCCAATACCTGGCATTAGCCGTCTTGGCACCGCGGCGATGGCAGATCTTATCCAGATACCACACTGAATAAAAAAATGGTATATACCTATACGGCTGTTTCCATAATGCTTATGTGCAAAAATACTCATGGCCTCGTAAAACACATTAACGTAATGTATCGTATTCTTTTGAGTACTCCTGCCCTTAAAATGAAGGATTGTTACATCGTGATAATAGTAATTTTTAAATCCCTCTTTTTGAATACGAAAACTGAGGTCAATATCTTCCCCGTACATAAAAAAGGCCTCATCGAAACTTCCTGTGATATCCAGTACATTTTTCTTGATCATCATAAATGCCC
>DASUFG010000263.1:0-4048 GCA_036274715.1 Agriterribacter sp. | reverse complement strand
CTTCCAAAGTGTCAGACACCTTAGCTAAACAGCATCAGAAATAGCATCAAAAAATACCTTTACATTTTCCTGCGGCCCGGTGGTATATTTTAACACAGTAGTGGGGCTTGAATTTTTGGCTACCCATTCCACTTATAAGTTTTCTGGCATGCCGGGCAGTAATAATACAATGATGTTTGGCCCTGGGTTTCAAATACATCTTGAACAAGAAGATTAAATATTCCACTAAAAACATGTACAAGTTCGCCAAAGGCACCAGGCAAATAGAACTGAATGTTGACGATTTGAAAGCAGGAACTTATTTTATTGAAATTACAAGCGGACAAAACAAAGAAACACAACAATTAATGATTCAAAAATAATTCAGCTAACTTCTGAAGTAAAGGGACAGTCAAACGGCAGGTCCCTTTTTTTTTACAAAAACGATATCGTTACAACGAAAGCGCGTTGCAAACCTTAGAGGTTTAACGGTTCACTCCTGCCCCTGGCTTCTTTAGTGCAGGTATTACTGCATATCAAAATCAAACAGCCATTGTATCAAAAGCGAACAGTTCAACAAAACGAACTTTGTACAATATGCTAATTATCAACCACATAATAAGGAGGCATATTTTTTATTATGTTATGCTGTAATCCTGTCCGATTGCTGTTTGGTCCAGGAAAATTAATTTTTCAGTGCAGGACAATAGAAATGACCGGCAAGCGGGTAGATCAAAATACATACTATGATAAGGAACTATCTAAAAATCGCCTGGAGAAACCTGTTGAAGCACAGGTTTATTTCCTTCATCAACCTTTTTGGACTAACTGTTGGTCTTACCTGCTGCCTGCTCATTACTGCATATATCGCTAACGAACTCAGCTACGACAGGTATAACAAGAATGCGGAAAACATTTACCGGGTTACGCGAACTTTCAATAACCAGGAAGGAGTGGTATCACTTAAACTGTCTACTGTTTCGCCCCCGTTCGGGTACTATCTCCCAACCGATTTTCCCGAAATACAAAAGATGACCCGGCTTTTGCAAAACGGGAATATACCTGCGCGGTACAAGGACAAAATCATCAACGAGAAGGGCGTCTTTTTTGCAGACGAAAATCTTTTTGACGTGTTTTCTGTGACGGTGCTGAAGGGAAATCCAAAAACAGCGCTTAAAGATCCTTTTTCTATTATGCTGGATGAAGCAACAGCAAAAAAATATTTCGACGATGAAGACCCGATGAACAAAGTCATCCGTTTCGACAACCAGTTTGAGACTAAGGTAACAGGCGTTTACAAATCATTTCCTGCCAACGCGCACATGCATCCCGGAATATTGGTTTCTTTTAATACACTAAAAGACAAGAACGTGTATGGCGAAGAAAGCCTGCGAACCAATTGGGGAAACAATTCATTCTTTACCTACATTGTATTACCGCCCAACTACAATCCAAAGAATCTTGAAAAAAGATTTCCTGCCTTTATAGATAAGCATATGTCCGGCCAATATGGGAGCAATACTCCTTCCTTGTTTACCAAACTGGAGCTGCAAAAGCTCACCGATATTCATTTACATTCTCATACTGATTATGAAGCGGAACCTAATGGAGATATTAAAAGAGTATACATTTTTTCTGCCGTTGCCCTATTTATTTTATTGATTGCATGCATTAATTATATGAACCTTTCTACAGCCCGTTCGGCGTTAAGGGCAAGGGAGATCGGCATCCGGAAGGTAGTGGGTGCCAGGAAAAGAGAAATCATCCTGCAATTTTTAAGCGAATCTGTTTTAGTATGTCTTGCCGCCATTATCGTAGCGGCTCTGCTAACACGACTAACATTGCCATGGCTCAATAAAATATCAGGGCAGGAACTCAGCTTTGCTATCCTGTTGAAGCCGAAAATCCTGGTGCCTTTCCTCCTGGCGCCTTTTGTTATTGGTTTAATATCCGGTATCTATCCTGCCTTATTCATGTCATCCTTTCAACCTGTAAAAACCTTAAAAGGCTTGTTTAAGGTGGGCGGAAGCAGTATCTCATTCAGGAAAGTATTGGTGGTTACCCAATTTGCGATCAGCATTATTTTAATCATTACCACTATTGTCGTTTTGCAACAATTGCATTATATGCAATCGAAGTCGCTGGGGCTCGACAAGGAGCGGCTGATTACAATGGGATATTCTACCGAAGTGAGTAAGCAATACAGCGCATTCCGCACGGAGCTTTTGCAAAACCCTTCGTTTAAAAATATAACCCGTTCTTCGCGTATTCCTTCGGGCAGGTTGCTGGATTCCCAGGGTGCCTCTACCTTGAGTGGAGATTCATTGCGGCCGGTGACGACGAGCATAAAGAATGTAAATACCGACTACGATTTTGTAGCAACATATGGTATAGCGCTGAAAGCAGGTAGGTATTTCTCCCGCGACTACGGGTCGGATACCTCGAATTTCGTCATTAACGAAGCGTCGGTAAAAGCAGTGGGCTGGAAAAGTCCCGACGATGCTGTAGGAAAAGACTTTCAATATGGCGGTGTTAAGGGGCATATTATTGGGGTAATGCAGGACTTTCATTTTGAATCCATGCATCAACCCATTGCACCTATCGTGATGGTTATGCGACCACCTGCCCGGGAATTCTTTAATAATATGGCGATAAAAATAGGGGGCGGTAATGTAACCGGCGCGATAGCATCATTGGAAAAAACATGGCAAAAGTTTTTTCCTGAAACACCGTTCGACTACACTTTCCTGGACGATAGCTATACCAGGCTCTACGAATCGGAGCAAAAACAGGCGTCCCTATTTACCAGCTTTTCTTTCATCGCCATATTAATTGCCTGTCTTGGATTGTTTGGCTTATCTGCATTTGCCATTTCACAAAGAGTGAAAGAAATAGGTGTACGAAAGGTGCTTGGCGCCAATATAACCGGCATCGTTGGTTTACTATCAAAAGATTTCTTAAAACTGGTAGCTATAGCCGCTGTGCTGGCTTTTCCGGTGGCCGGGTTTGCGATGCACAACTGGCTGACGGATTTCGCCTACAGGATCGATATTCATTGGTGGGTTTTTATAGCTGCTGGTTTATTGGCGGCGTTGATCGCGTTTATAACCATCAGCTTCCAGGCAATAAAAGCGGCAATGGCGAACCCGGTTGAGAGTTTGAGAACTGAATAAAACTGTTTTATGTTTTAAATGATGAATGTTGACTAAAAATCTCATTCAATATTTAAGATTCAACATTTAAAATAATAAGGAAGTGTTTAAAAATTATTTCAAAACCGCCTGGCGTTCGATGGTTAAGAGTAAAGGATACGCTGCACTTAATATCCTGGGGCTGGCAATCGGAATGGCCGTTGCAATTCTCATTGGACTATGGGCATTAAATGAATTCAGCTTCGACGCTTTTCACGCTAACAGGAAAAATATCGGGTTGGTGATGAAAAAAACTTTTTTCAACGGTCAGAAAGGCACACAGAGTGGGGTAATGCTTCCTTTGTACACGGAGCTTAAGATGAAATATCCAGACGTAAAGTTTGCAACCAGGCTGGATTGGGGTGATTCGCATACTTTGATGATCGATAAAAAAACATTGGCAAAAAATGGACATTTTGCTGATCCGGATTTTTTGAAGATGTTTTCCTTCCCGCTAACGAAAGGTAACGCCAAAACTGCTCTCGCCGATCCGTATTCCCTTGTGCTTACGCAGTCTACCGCCAGGGCCCTTTTTGGTGAGGCAGATCCGGTTGGCAAAACTATCAGGTTTGACAACATGAATAATTTGACAGTGACAGGCGTGGCAAAAGATGTACCCCGAAATTCGACGATCCGGTTTGATTTTCTTGTTCCTTACGAATACAATGTGCTGACGAATGATTTTGTGAAAGGAGCACAGGTTGAATGGAGGAACAATTTTCTTCAAACATATGTACAGTTACAGGATGGTGTTTCCATGGAGGCCTTTTCAGCAAAGATTGCCAACCTTCCCGCGATAAAATCCAATGACACTACACAGGCTGCGCTTTTTCTTCACGCGATGCCCAAATGGCATTTATATGGGGAATTCAAAGACT
>DASUFG010000262.1:0-4252 GCA_036274715.1 Agriterribacter sp. | reverse complement strand
CTCTTCAAGCAGGTTAAAGTTCCAGTCGTTATACTTTTCAGGAGTAAATCCCAATCTTTCCAAACAAGGCTCGCCTAAGGTGAATTTGTTGAATACAAAACCAATTTCAAACGCAGATGCCAGGGCAGCGTCTAATTTTTTGATCTCCTCAGTAATAAACCCTTTTTCGCTCAATGTTTGGGGGTTAATAAAAGGAGCGCCTGCAAAAGCCGCCGAGCCCACCGCATATTTGATAATAGCATCGATTTCTTTTTCACTGTATTTCAGGTTTCTTAACGCCTGGGGAACCGACTGGTTAATGATTTTAAAATATCCACCACCGCTTAATTTCTTAAATTTCACCAAAGCGAAATCGGGTTCTACCCCGGTGGTGTCGCAATCCATTACCAATCCGATTGTGCCGGTGGGCGCAATAACAGTAGATTGAGCATTACGGTATCCATATTTTTCGCCCATTTCCACTGCATCATCCCATGCATTACAGGCAGCTTTCAACAAATAGTCGGGACAGTATTTAGCATGGATACCCTGAGGTTTAATGCTCAGCTGTTCGTATTCATCAGCATCATAAGCTGCTAAACGATGATTGCGCATCACACGCAGCATGTCTTCCCTGTTTTCTTCATACCGTGCAAAAGGCCCGAGGTGCTCTGCAATTTCAGCTGATGTTTTGTAGGAGATACCGGTCATAATTGCGGTAATAGCACCGGCAATGCCACGGGCTTCCTCGCTGTCATAGGGAATACCGCTTACCATAAGCATAGAGCCCAGGTTCGCATACCCTAAGCCTAATGTCCGGTAATCGTACGAAAGCTGGGCAACTTCTTTAGATGGAAACTGTGCCATTAGTACAGATATCTCCAACACGGTAGTCCACAACCGAACAGTGTACTCGAAGCCTTTTACATCGAAGATATTCGTGTCTTCATCAAAAAACTTACGAAGATTTACAGAGGCCAGGTTGCAGGCGGTATTGTCTAAAAACATATACTCGCTACAAGGGTTGGAGGCCCGGATACGACCACCTTTGGGGCTAGTGTGCCATTCATTAATTGTGGTATCGTATTGGGTACCCGGGTCTGCACAACGCCAGGCTGCATACGCAATTTGGTTCCACACTTCCTTAGACGGTATTTTTTTCATTACCCGTCCGTCGGAACGTGCCTTAAGTTCCCAATCCTCGTTATTTTTCAGTTTTTCAAAAAAGTCGTTTGAGATACGTATTGAGTTGTTGGAATTTTGGCCGCTCACCGTTTTATAAGCCTCTCCCTCATAGTCTGAGGCATAGCCGGCAGCAATTAAAGCAGCCACTTTGTTTTCTTCCTCCACTTTCCAGTTAATAAACTGCATTATTTCGGGGTGATCGAGGTCGAGACATACCATTTTAGCCGCGCGACGGGTGGTGCCTCCGCTTTTAATAGCACCGGCCGCCCTATCGCCTATCTTTAAAAAACTCATTAATCCAGATGATGTACCGCCACCACTTAATTTCTCGCCTTCGCCACGAATATTGGAATAGTTGGTACCTACCCCACTGCCATACTTAAAAATACGTGCTTCCCGAACCCATAGATCCATGATGCCCCCATCATTTACCAGGTCATCGTCTACGCTTAATATAAAACAAGCGTGCGGCTGAGGCCTTTCGTAGGCCGAGGTTGATTTTTTTAATTTGGCATCCACTGGGTCAACATAATAATGCCCCTGTGGCTTCCCTTTAATGCCATAACTTTCATACAACCCGGTATTAAACCATTGCGGACTGTTAGGAACACAGGCCTGGTTTAAAATACAATAAACCAGCTCTTCGTAAAACACCTTTGCATCATCTGCCGAAGCAAAGTAACCATAACGCTCGCCCCATACCCGCCAGCAATTGGCCATACGGTGCGCTACCTGCTTTGCCGAAGTTTCACGACCCAAAGATCCATCTGGTTGTGGTACACCTGCCTTGCGAAAGTATTTCTGCGCCAGTATATCTGTAGCAATCTGGCTCCATTGTTTAGGAACCTCTACATTCTTCATTTCAAATACAATCTCTCCGTTAGGGTTTCGGATTACTGAACTGCGGTAGTCGTATTCAAACTGCTCAAAAACATCTACGCCTTCCCGGGTAAAGAGACGGCGATACCTCAAGCCCCCGCTTTGCTTTTCTTTAATCATGACTTGAAAAATTTATGTTTGGATTAGGTACTGTTAAATTACTATTATCAAATGATAAGAAGACGAAAATATCAGGGTTAATTGTTTTGTCAAACTGTTAAATATTAACAGTCTGTGGATAAGTAGTCTATAGTGAATACAGGGTTTACTTTGCTTATTTTTTCACATTTTATTGAAAAAAAGATTTGGTTGTCCGGCTATTTTTTTCTAAATCCTATAGGCTCTAAACAAGGGCATTTCTTAACTCCTTGAGGAGCACTCCCCAAGGGGCATTCATGAAATGTGGATGCTTCCATTTCGTCCTCTTATCAACAGTAAAATTACTCCATAAACAATGCCAAAGGTTATTTCAATTTACCCGTTAAACAGTTTAATACATGCATTTCAAATAGTTATGCCTTTTTGCGTACTTTCCCTCTTGAAGCACCTTAAATTTACGGTGTAATCAATATTATTTTTAAACAAGGCTAACCCGAAAACTTTTTGCATTTTTGCAAATAAGGTAACAATAGCATGACTGATCTTATTTATCAATCCATAGCAGACAAAAAAAAGAAAGGCAAAAAGGCATTCGCCGTGCTCATTGATCCCGACAAGGTAGATGAACAAAAAATAGCTGAACTGGCGCAATTGACCACAGATGCCGGGGTGGACTACTTATTGGTAGGAGGAAGCCTGGTGATCAGCGACAATTTAAGCGATGTGGTGCTACAGATAAAAAAGCAATGCAGTATTCCCGTGATATTATTCCCGGGTACCCCATCCCAACTTACCCGTTATGCAGATGCGCTCCTTTACCTTTCGTTGATTTCGGGCAGAAACCCGGAGTTACTGATAGGACAGCATGTTATCTCCGCCCCGTTTGTTAAGCAAAGTGGCCTGGAGATCATATCAACCGGATATATGGTTATTGACGGCGGCGCCCCTACCACGGTTTCCTACATCAGTAATGCCAGCCCTATACCTGCCAATAAAAATGAAATTGCCATGTGCACGGCCATGGCGGGTGAAATGCTGGGCATGAAATTGATTTACATGGATGCCGGCAGTGGGGCGCAAAAAGCAGTTACCGAAGCCATGATTACCCAGGTTGCCAGTGTTATTGAAATACCCCTGGTAGTGGGTGGCGGCATAACCGACCCGGAGAAGGCATACCGCAACTGCAAAGCCGGTGCAGACATGATTGTAGTGGGAAATGCCATTGAAAAAGACAACTCCCTGATCAGGGAAATTAGTGCGGCTGTTCACGGCGTAGCGATTAGCCTGTAAATTTCACATCCTCCTTTTCAAAATTTCACATAAAAAATACCCTTACCAATAAAAAAAGTATTTTCTTTGCACCGTCAAAAAACTTTATTTAAAGCGTAGTTTAATTGAAATGCAAAAAAATCTCACCACAGTAACCGCTGATGCGTTCGTTAAGTCGGACACTATATTGCGTGGGGTTTTTCCTGTTCTGCCAGGAGCAGTTTTTTTCTGTCCGCAAACTCCCTTCAGGCTTCGACGTTGATACCTTAAACCATAGCACACCCACCGTTATGGAAAGAAAACGCCGCATCGGAAAAGCTGATGACGGTTAGGTGGCAGTTTATCCCCTTCTATAATTTGCTATTAAGGAACAATAAGCATGAAAACTCAGGAACAATTTCAGATACTCATCGCCAATGAAAGCCATGCCGGCTTTGCCCAGATCATCTGTGATGAAATGGCATCTTCAGCTAAAGCCCGTGGAACAGGGATCGCCAAAAGAAGCCCCGAATACATTCAACAAAAAATGCTGGAGGGAAAGTCCGTTATCGCCTTTAACAAAGACGGGATATGGGCCGGATTCTGTTATATTGAAACCTGGAGCCATGGACAATACGTAGCCAATTCGGGATTAATTGTGGCGCCTTCTTTCAGAAATGGAGGATTGGCAAAGGCAATTAAGAAAAAAATATTTGAACTCAGCCGCAAGCTTTATCCTGAAGCCAAGGTATTTGGACTTACCACCGGCTTAGCGGTAATGAAAATCAATTCCGAATTGGGATATGAACCCGTTACCTACTCCGAACTAACACAGGATGAAGCCTTTTGGGCAGGTTGTAAA
>DASUFG010000261.1:0-3657 GCA_036274715.1 Agriterribacter sp. | reverse complement strand
ACCCGATTGCAGCAGGCGCATTCCGGTGATAAGCGCTACCAGGCCTGAAATGCAGGCATGCGACACCACGATAGGCGCGGTAGCAAAATGAAAATAATCAGCAATGAGCTTTGCTGAAGAGGGAAGTGAAATGCGATGTACCAGGGCAGCATCTATCGCTTCATCCTCAATAAGACTGATATTGCCTTTTGTAGAAGAAATGATTAATGCTGTTCCGGGCTGCGTAACATCCAGGGCAGTTTCCGACAAAGCCTGCTGCACGGATGCAATAAGCAGCCGTTCAAACTTCGTGTACGCATCTTTGTTATGCACAACGGCGAAATCCTCATCGTCCTTAAACAGGCTCGCATAAAAAGGGTGAGGAGCG
The DNA here is from genome assembly GCA_036274715.1 of Agriterribacter sp. Lineage (GTDB taxonomy): Bacteria > Bacteroidota > Bacteroidia > Chitinophagales > Chitinophagaceae > Agriterribacter. The sequence goes on along the minus strand of DASUFG010000261.1, from coordinate 3,290 downwards.
ATTTTTGGGTTATCATGTTCCTGTATTCCTGACACATCATCTTTCAACAAACCGAAATTTTCATTCGTTGTTAACCCCAGGGGTGAAAGAATGTTATCGGCAATAATGAAAACCGGTTTCATGGGCTTACTACAATTAAATCAATTCGTGTTTCGTTTTCCAGGCTTCAAAAAAAGGAGGATTGACTAACTGGAGTACGGAGGTTTCTTTGTCGAGGAACACCTGTACCGAACTGCCTGTAGCCACTAATTGCCCGGTTGAAGCGTTAAATAAACGGTATTCAAATTTCAATTTGGCTGCTTCACACGGCATATAAATGGTTTCCACAATTACCCTTTCTCCATATTTCAACGATCGCTTAAAATCGCACTGGATGCTGACTATCGGAATAATAAGTCCCTGCCTGTAAAAGTCAAGGTACCCTATACCATGCTCATTACCAAACGCCTCTCTCCCATCTTCAAAATAGCGTATGTAATGCCCATGCCATACTATGCCTAATGGATCAGCTTCATTAAATCTTACATTTATTTCAATTTTCCCCGATAAAGTTTTCCCCATTATTCGTTTTTTCCATGATCATAACCTATGCCTTCAAGCTAGCCCACTTTAGCCTTCCACTCTTTGTATTTTGATTTCTTAATTTGATTCATCACTTCGTATATCGTTTTTGCCCAGTAATTCCTGAATCCAAATCCGCCAGCTTTTGCCGTCATTCTTTCGGTAAGCAATACTTTAGAAGACGCCATGTCGATAAAAGTTACATACATGTTTCCCTGCGCCGAGGCCTTATTCATGGTCTCCATAATAAACATCACCCCTATCCCTTTTTTACCGCCAAAATTATACCCCTTAACGATAGATGCTATATCTGATTCATTAAGATGAACCTCATCTGCACTAGCCTCAATGATTTTCTCCACGTCTATTTTCGAATTCTTTTCAACCACAAAACTAATATCATTTGTTACATTAGTTTTGCTGAATGTTTTTTGAAAATCAAATTTTGAAGATTCGTTTACAATTACCTGGTTAATTGCGGGATACTGCTTATCGCGAATATCAGTGGCGCTTACCGTTATATCGTTAAGCACTTTTGCCCTGGTGAAATCAACGCCAAGATAGGTCATGGGCACATCAGAAGAATTAAAAAACTCCTTCAGGGTTTGCGCAGAAAGTTGCTGCACGGCTGAAATTACTATTGCAAAAAACAATAACCAGCCTTTGTTCATTGTCTGTTTCATACTAATAGCGATTTATGATTGAATGTTTGGTTGAAGAAAGATTTTCATCTCGCATTGGGCCAATAATTTGTTTTTACAAACCACTCTTCCGGTAATAATGGTAACATCAAATACCTGGTTCTTTATCCTGATTTCAGTTTCCAGTTCTTCCCCGGTTGCAGGTAACGCAATAACCTCCAGGTTTTGTACTGCGCCTATAAAACCAACAGGAACAGGCTCGTTTTTTTTGATACAAATAAAGCCTATCCTTGCTGCCGCTGTTTGTGCCATATTTTCTATTAATGCAGGCTCCGTGAGCAGCCCGTTTTTAATGAACAGATTATCCGCCCTTACGCTGAACCTGGTAGTTGCTGTCTCTTCGCCTACCGCTACCAGTTCATCCACCATCACAAATGGTGCTCTTTGCGGAATAAACGGCAATATATCTTTTATGTCCATTACAGGTTACCCTTACGGTTGATTATATTATGCAAAGTATGCATTTATGATTTATTTCTAATTCAATAAAGTATCGAGCTGATAGTTGTTGCCTGCTACCGTTTCCAGGCTTAGTTCTCTATCCTTATATTTCACTTTGGTTGTTCCGCCTTTTTTTGAAAGCAAAAAGGCGTGCTCAAGTATTCCCCCCTTCCACTGCAGACTCAGTTCAAATCCACCCCTGGCGCACAATCCACTCACCTGTCCATCTTTCCATGCACCCGGTAAGGCTGGCAGCAATTCAATGAAATCCTCATGACTCTGCACCAACATCTCGGCAACGCCAGCGGTTGCGCCAAAGTTACCATCAATCTGAAACGGTGGATGGGCGCAAAACAGGTTATCGTAAGTACCGCCACTATTGCTCATCTCCACATCGCTTGAGCGCACGGGATTTAATAAACGGTTGAGCAGTTTGAGCGCATGATCGCCATCGTGCAGTCTCGCCCAGAAACTCACTTTCATGGCCAGCGACCAGCCTGTTCCCCCATCCCCCCTCATTTCAAGCGATTTTTTTGCGGCCTGTGCCAATTCCGGTGTTTTGTAGTAGGACACCTGGTGACCCGGGTACAAGGCAAATAAATGCGATACATGGCGATGCGTGGGTTCCAACTCCTTAAATTCCCGGCTCCATTCCATTAACCGGCCGTCGGAACCAATTGCCGGAGCAGGAATTTGCTGTATCGCCCACTTTATTTTATCAATTTCTTCATTTTTCATCCCCAACGCGTCGGCCGCCAATAATGTATTATTGAACAAATCATAAATAACCTGGTGATCGTGCGAAGGTCCCATGCTGATGCTTGCGTTGCTGCCATCCGGCGCTAAAAAACTATTTTCTGGAGAGGCCGCCGGACCCGACACCAATTTTCCGGTAGCCGGATCCTTCACCAGCCAATCGAGGTAAAAAGCCGAAGCCGACAGCAAGATTGGAAATACTTTTCCTAAATAAGCAACATCCTTTGTAAATGCGTAGTGCTCCCACAGATGCTGGTTCAGCCAGGCGCTGGCGCCTACATGCAGTCCCCAACTGGGATGCTCACCGGGCGCGGTAAAACCCCATACGTTGGTGATCGGATGCATTACCCACCCACCGGCATGATACTGGGTGGTGGCGGTTTTTGTTCCGGGTTGCTGCAACGACGCAATCAGTTCGGTTAACTGCAAATGACTTTCAGAGAGATTGGTAACTTCCACCGGCCAATAGTTCATTTGCACATTTACATCGGTATGGTAGTCGCAGTTCCACGGTGTTTGTATTTTATTGGCCCACATACCCTGGAGATTGGCAGGTAAACTTCCACTGCGCGATGATGATAACAATAAGTACCGGCCATATTGAAAATACAGGGCATACAACCCTTGTTCGTTCAGTGATTGCTTATTCTTCTGTAAAAGTTCATCTGTTGGCAGGTCCGCATTTCGTATGTCGCCCAACTGAAGTGTTACGCGCTTCATAAAAGAAGAGAAATCCCGAACATGCTCCCGCCGGAGCACGGCATAGCTTTTACGAACCGCACCTGCCGTAACCCGATCCAGTTCTGCTTCATAATTGGCATTGTTATAATC
>DASUFG010000260.1:0-7049 GCA_036274715.1 Agriterribacter sp. | reverse complement strand
CAATCAAACCCGTAGCTCCGAGCAAAACAGCTGTTTTTGCTTGCATGTTTTTTGTTATTTTGCAGTGAACATTCCGATTATGCAGATTCAGGAAAATGCTTCATTAAAGCAATATAATACTTTTGGAATAGATGCGCATGCCCGCTTTTTTTCGTGTTTCTCAAATATTGAGGAGCTCTCCGGGTTAATTGAACATCACGCAAAATTGAAAAAATACATCCTCGGAGGCGGGAGTAATATTCTTTTTAAGAACAATGTGGAAGGACTGGTATTGAAAAATGAGATCATGGGAATTGAGGAAACCGGCGAAGATGAGAACTATATTTACGTGCATGTGGGCGCGGGTGAAAACTGGCACCGTTTTGTTCAATACTGCCTGCAACGCAATTGGGCCGGCGTAGAAAACCTGGCGCTGATACCCGGTAATGTAGGCGCTTCACCCATGCAGAATATAGGCGCTTATGGGGTGGAATTACAAGAAGTATTTAACAGTCTGAATGCCTTTCACATTAATGAAAAGAAAGTGTACAATTTTACACCGGGCGACTGCGCCTTTGGCTACCGGGAAAGCGTATTCAAGAACAAACACAAAGACGAGTTTGTTATACTGGATGTGTCGTTCCGTTTGCGTAAGCATCCCGTATACCATACCTCTTATGGCGCTATTCAACAGGAACTGGAAAAGATGAAAGTGCAAACACTCAGCATTCAGGCCATTGCACAGGCCGTGATCAATATCCGCAGTGCTAAACTGCCTGACCCGGCCGCGATAGGGAACGCGGGCAGCTTTTTTAAAAACCCTTCGGTTCCCAGGGAAAAATACATTGAGCTAAAATCGACATTCAGCAATATGGTGGGCTACGATAACACCGATGGCTCCGTTAAACTGGCAGCCGGCTGGCTCATCGAACATTCAGGACCAAAAGAAGGAATAAGCTGGAAGGGTTTTAGACGCGGCGATGCGGGTGTACATACCAACCAGGCCCTTGTACTGGTGAACTACGGCAATGCAAACGGAAAGGAGATATATGATTTAAGTGAAGAGATAATACAAACTGTACATAAAAAATTTGGCGTAATGCTGGAGCGGGAAGTGAATATTGTGTAAGACCGGTTTCAACAATGTGGCGGTAATAGCGTGGTAACGCGCCTCCCTTAACCCATCAAAAAAGCTGTACCATTCCATACACAGCCACCAACGCAATACTCAGCACGCTCAGCCAGAAGAAGATGTCGAATGCCAGGCTCCTTTGAATAACGGCAGAACCCCTATAGCGGAAGCAGAGTGCTGCAAAAACAATGATCAGCAACAACACCGAACCCACCACACCGCCGGAGATGATCATAATGACCGGCAATTTTATAAACAGGAATACAATGGCCCATGCGGCGGGGAATACAAATGAAAGAATGGCGATTGTTTTTCTCCGCTGCGCGAGGTCAAAAAAACGGATCCATCCCACCTGCCCGAAAATATCCGAAAACAAACGCGACCAATATGCCACCGTAGTGAACACGCTTGAAAATAGCACGAAGAAGGCGCCTGCCAGAAAAGCGATTTTTACATTTTCGCCGAGGGTCTGCGTATAAATATTCGCCAGTACATTGATTACCTCGTACCCTTCCGGCACTTCTGTGCGGGTGTGCAATACCGCCGCGCCCAACAAATAAAATGACGCCGTAACCGCTGTATAAATCACCATCGCCACCAGGGCATCCAGGTACATCACACTTATCCATCCTTTGGCCCTTTTCTGCCATTCGGGTGTGCCGGTATTTGGACCGGCATACGCTGCATATCCTTTTTCAATACACCAGTAATTGTACGAAAGAATCTCATCGCTGCCCACTCCTGTAATACCGAAGGCTCCAATAGCCAAAAAAACCAATTCCCTGGGAAGCCTTAATCCCAAACCACTGGCAATATCCGAAAAAGTAAAAGCATAATCTGTAAATCCCACAGCGATCAACGACACAATCGTAAGAATGGTAAAAAGAGCAATCATCACCAGGGATGTTTTTTCTACCAGGTTATAATAATTTTTGAACACCAGCAAGGCTACGGTAACTGCCAGAGAAACCACCCATACCGGCACTGCCACGGCAGGAAACAACAAATGCATGACGAGCGCCGAACCGCCAAGCATTCCACCCACCTGCACCACTTTAAGCAACATGAGAAACAATACCGCCCATATAGACCAATGCGATTTGTAAAAACGGAAACCCGGCAGCTTATTAAAAGATTGCATCACCGTTTCGCCCGAAATAATGGTATGCCTGCCAAACTGTAGCTGGATAGCCACCTTTACCAGGCAACTCAGGATGATGAGCCAGAACATGATGAAGCCGGCACGGGCACCTAAAATAGTAGTGGCGATCAATTCGCCCGAACCAACAATAGATGCGGAGAGTATGAACCCTGGTCCAAGGAATTTAAATTTAGAAATAAAGGATGCCGGTGGCTCCCTGATCGTTTTTGGGGTAATAACGTAGTGGTCGGCAATCATTGCCATGAAAATAAGGGATAAATATCCAACAGAATAATAAAAATTACCCCTGGTGAATCCGAAAGTAGTCGCTTTAACAGGCAATATGGGCTCAATTCACAGTAGTACTATAGCTCAATCAAAGCCAAAGAAAGAAACGTGTTGTATATCGTTTCTTGCTTGACTTTTTTGTTACTTTTTGTGTCAATACAAAAAGTAAGTAGCAAGATTGTGTCCTGCATTTATCACTTAAAACTAATCGTCAGATATTCAATTTCCGAAAAATATCAAAATGCCCGTAATAACATTGTTGATGAAAATAATTGCATTTTTCTGTCCGGCATCCACCTCGTAAATGGCATCGTCAATACCCTTCCTGCTCAAATCCATCCTCATCCTCAAAGGAGGAAGCTTCCTTGCCCATATTGAGCATGGAACCCATCAGGTCCTTGAATTCAATTTTGCCATCGAGTAATTTCTTACTGATGAGTGAGAAGGTAGATAAGCCGTGCAATGTTAATTCCATCAGCAGTGCGTTTTCCTTCTCATTAGCATGCGGAAAACTTTTTTTTACCAACCCATACAGTCCATCCACTTTATACAGCAACTGGATTTTCTCTTTATCCTTTACATTAAACAGCATGTCGAGACTGTTTCCGCTATCGAACCAATTAATAATGCTGCGGTAAGGATTGTCGGTTTCCTTTTGCTGCCCCTGCTGTCCCTTTCTCCTTTTAAGTGTATCGGGATTGGGAAAGTATTGAACGAACTGTGTACGGATCGCTTTGCTTAGCAGGCTGAACGCCACCTGGTAGGGTCCTTCCTGCTCCCCTTCATATACCAGTTCCACTTTGCCTGTAACGGACGGTATAATACCGGTAAGATCCGATATCCACACCTGTGTTTCCTTTTCATTATTGATAATCGCCCGTCTTTCCGCGGCACTCACCGCATTTTCGTATGCGGCTATTGGCAGGCGGGCGCTTACACCACTTTTTTGGTCAACCATTTCACTTGCCCTTGCTTCAAACGCTACCTGTTCAATCAGGCGTTTTACCAGGTCACTGATTTTCACCCTTTCTGTTTGGGCTTCAAGTATATCCGCTTCCTGCTCTGTAATGGACAGGGAGTCCTCGATGTTTTTGGGATAATGCGTCAGTATCTGGCTTTCTATGCGATCTTTTAAAGGGGTTACAATAGATCCCCTATTCGTATAATCTTCGGGGTTAGCTGTAAAAACAAAAAGGATATCCAGCGGAAGCCTTAATTTAAATCCCCGGATTTGTATGTCACCTTCCTGCAGGATATTAAACAGTGCCACCTGTATTCTCGCCTGCAGGTCGGGCAATTCATTAATTACAAAAATGCCCCTGTTGCTTCTCGGGATAATACCATAATGTATCACTCTTTCATCTGCAAAATTCAACCTGAGATTGGCGGCTTTTATGGGATCAATATCGCCAATAAGATCGGCTACACTCACATCGGGAGTAGCTAATTTTTCACCGTACCGCTCACTACGGTGCAACCACTCAATAGGCGTGTCGTCGCCCTTTTCGGCAATCAGTTGCCTGGAATAAGCAGAAAGGGGGTTCAGCGGATCATCGTTGGTTTCGCTGCCGGCAACCACGGGGATGTATTCATCCAGCAACTCGGTCATTTGTCGGGCCATACGTGTTTTTGCCTGCCCGCGCAATCCCAGGAATAAAATATTATGACGCGATAAAATAGCCCGTTCCGTATCAGGCACTACACTTTCTTCGTATCCTATAATTCCGGGGAAAGTAGTTTCACCGGACTGTAGTTTTCTGATAAGATTCGCCCTTATCTCATCTTTGATTGGCTTGCTGCGGTATGCAGAAGCTTTTAATTCGCCTAATGTAGCTGCTAATATTGATTTGCTCATTTCTTAATTAAGTTATTTTAGATGTTTTTCGGGTAGCCAGTGTTTTTTGTAACAATGACACACCCATTTTTAATACACCGTTTTTTGCTTCCCGTTTTCAAAATCCCTGAAAATAAAAGTGCCTAAATTATCCAGTGCCGCAAAATAGGCCTTACCGTTGTTGGTTTCCGTAAATTCCTTTACATAGCGCTGCAGGTAAGGATCGGATGCGATCATAAAAGTAGTGATCGGGATTTTCAGTTTCTTGCATTGCGCGGCAAGATTAATGCAACGGTTCACCACTTTGCGATCGAGCCCGAAGCTGTTTTTATAATATTTTTTGCCAATTTTAAGACAGGTAGGTTTCCCATCAGTAATCATAAATATCTGCTTATTGGGATTTTTCCTTCGCCTTAAAATGTCCATTGCCAGTTCCAGCCCGGCAACCGTATTGGTATGATAAGGGCCTACCTGCAGGTATGGGATGTCTTTAATTTCAATGGGCCAGGCATCATTGCCAAACACTACAATATCCAGCGTGTCTTTCGGGTATTTGGTAGTGATGAGTTCGCTGAGCGCCATGGCCACTTTTTTGGCGGGGGTAATCCGGTCTTCTCCATAAAGGATCATAGAATGCGAAATGTCGATCATCAGCACGGTAGAGGTTTGCGACTTGAAATCCGTTTCCCGTATTTCCAAATCATCTTCCCGAATCTGCAACTGGTCTACTCCATGATTGATCTGCGCATTGCGGATGGAAGTCACAAAATCAATCTGCTCAAGTGTATCGCCAAACTGGAAGGGGCGGGTTTCTGGATTGATCTCATCACCTGCGCCCGGTTTATAGGTTTGATGGTCGCCTTTTTTTGTTTTTTTTAGTTTACCGAAAATCTCTTCCAGGCTTTTTTTGCGGATGCCCTTTTCCGTTTTCGGGGTAATGGTTATGGAACCGTTCTGCTTATTCTCATCGATGTATCCCTTCTCCCGGAGTTCGTCAATAAAGTCGCCCATACCATATTCACTATCCGTGAGCTGGTATTGCTTGTCCAGTTCAGTCAACCAGTTCAACGCCTCGCCGGCATCGCCGCTGGTGTAAGTAAGCAACTGCATAAACAGGTCGAGCAATTGCTCAAACCGGGTTTTGCCATTTTGCCGCGGATCATATAATGAAAAATGAAACCCTTGCATATAAACTCCTTCTTTTTCTTTAATACGTACCTGCAGGAGGTAAAACCATTGAAGCGGGAATAGGGGGTAGCTTTTGCAATCGCGGGTAGTACTCTTCGTTTCACCTCGTACACCTGTAAGGATGCAATTTAAGACATTAACCGGAGAAAAAGTGTTACCGGTTTAAAGGCGGAGTTGCCGCAAGGGAATAAATGAAAGCATCACCATACACAAAGCCTGTTTCAACGATCAATAGGTGTTTTAGGTTACTGGTCCCCGCCGAACGCTCCGCTTAGCCATCCGTGCTTTTAAAAGAGCCGGTTTTTTTAATGGACATTTGAAGAACCCGTGTTGTTCTGTGAGTATATTGCAGTTGCCGCCTGGAAGGGTGGTACATTTTTACTTTAGAACGCCCGCAACAGCCTATCTAAAAAAGTAGCATCATCAATGATGATGCAAATGAAATCGTGTAAACCACTACAGTATGGAAAATGTTAAATTGTTTTTAGATGAAGAAGGCAACGGCCGATTTTACATCATGGATGGTGAGGACCGGGCAGGAGAAATGCAAATTAATATTTCGGGGAAAGCACTAACGGTGTACCATACCGAGGTGCTGCCCAAGGCGGAAGGGAAAGGATTGGCGAAGGAATTATTAAACGCTATGGTTGATTATGCCAGGAAGAATGGGCTACAGGTAATCGCGCTTTGCCCGTATGTACACCTGCAATTCACACGCCACCCCGAACGCTACGCGGATATTTGGGATAAGGCGCAATAGTCCCGGTAGCGCCTGTTCGTCAAAAGTTTTTTATCTTCCGTTTCTTTCCTGAATCTAATTCGCCAATCGTGTATGGACTGGATGCTAATAATCGAGATCGTTTACATCATCTTGTTGATACTGGTTTGCCTGCGCATTATTTACGATACGCAACATACGTCAAAAACATTAGCCTACCTGCTGCTGGCTATTTTCATTCCCGTTGCAGGTATCCTCTTTTACTTTTCTTTCGGCACCAATTACCGAAAAAGAAAAATGTATACTAAAAAAATAATCGAGGGCAGCGGTATGGCTAAGAAGCTTGCGGCGGATATATTCCGGTATTCCCATCACACGTTCGAGCAGAGCGATCCCGATGTTCAGAGTGCGCGGGAATTATCCAACCTGCTGCTTAAAGACAGCATGAGTCCATTAACCGCTTATAATAATGTTCAATTGCTGATCAATGGCGAAAACAAGTTCCCGCAGGTGTTGCAGGCAATCAGGGAAGCTATCCATCATATTCATGTGGAGTACTATATCTATGAAGATGATGAAATAGGCAACGCTATGGCAGATGCCCTCATTCAAAAAGCGAAGGAAGGGATTGAAGTGCGTTTTATTTATGATGATTTCGGAAGCCGTTCCATTCGCAAAAAATTGGTTCGCAGACTTAAAGCTGGCGGCGTTAAAACATTTCCATTTTACGAGGTTATTCTTATCGCATTCGCCAACCGCCTCAACTACC